>PGXU01000051.1 GCA_002839335.1 Spirochaetae bacterium HGW-Spirochaetae-4 | reverse complement strand
CCCGATAGAACCGGAAGCACCGCCGTTCTGCTCCGTAGAAATGGAAAATCCAACGATATTGAGTCCTGCCGTCCCCGTAAGTGCCAGCATCTCTTCCAATGAACCACCGATCAGGGAAAAGCCTATCGAATCTGTATGTATCGATGCCTGTAGGGATCCGATATCCGATGAAGTCCCGAAGGTGTCGACACGGATTCCCACCGTACCATCCCTTGTCGTTCCAATATCCACTGAAGTCATACCGGATTCAATTCCGATTCCTGGCATATCAAGATCGAGACGACCAACCTGAAGGTTTGCTTGGGTGAAGGCTCCACCTTCGACAACCACCACCCCCTCCACGTGTTCGATATGTGCTTGGGTCTCCTGGAATGCAAAGCCGACATCGGAATCGAGGATTGTCAAGGAAATGGTGGGGTTCCAGGGATCCGGTTGGTTCGCCATATCGGTATCGACAGCGTTATTGAATACACTTTCAAACAAAGCCAAGGAGGACTCGTCGATTACAGCCTGCATGCGATCGATTTCGATCGGAATCCGCTTCGGGTACAATCTCCGGGTCATGAAGCGGTATGCTGGTACTTTTACGGTGATCGATTGCACCTCGGCGATACTTGTCCCTGAATTATCCGACACTGTGGTATCCCGCAGCACGATATGTGACAACAAGGAGGTGTCGATAGAACCGATAGAGATTTGCAGGTCGCCCTGTCCGGAAATCGTATCCAACAGTTGTTGCGTAAGCCTGTCTCCTGCTTGCCCAACCAGCGAAAGATTCCCAAATGAAAATACCAGGACCAGCACAGCACAGAGGAGGACCAAGCCAAAGATTATGTTCGAGATTGTCGTATGGTATTTCATATGCACATCCGCATGTTAGACAGTATACTGGTATTCAGGGCGTTTACCTACCCTTTTTTAAATTCCAAGAAGGCACTTCTTGCCATTCTCGAAACGTTTGGGTAGTATTGGGGAGCGTTTGAAACGCCAATAGAGGAGAATTGCCCCATGCAGCAGATACTTGATCGTTTTATCGTTCTGGAAGGCTTGGATGGAGCGGGGACGACCACACAGATGAAAGCGGTGGCCGAAGCTTTCGATGAAGCTGGAGTCCATTGCCATGCGACGTTCGAACCGACATCCTCCCCTTTGGGAAACCTGGTCCGTAGTGTCCTGCGAAAGGAAGTAGCCACGACACCATTGGCGTTGGCCATGCTTTTTTCTGCAGATAGGGAAGACCACTTGCATCATCCGATAACCGGGATTGTGGAGAAGTTGACCCAAGGAACGATAGTGGTTTCCGACAGGTACCTCTTTTCTTCGCTCGCTTACCAATCGGTCGAATGCGGGTTTGAACGGGTCAGCATGCTCAATGACTTTCCTGTTCCCCGATTCATCGTCTATATCGACACGCCGATCGAGGATTGCCTTGAACGGATCGACTCCCGGGACAATGGGAGGGAACTGTTCGAGAAGCAGGAATTCCTGGCAAAGGTGAAGGACAATTATGAGCTGATCTTCGCAGATCTTCCCGAAGGTGTCGTATTCCAACGGATCGATGGGAGAAAAAGCAAGGAAGATATCACCGCTACGATACAGGCTCTGTTGAAGGAGCATTCGCTCCTCTAATAGTCTCCACACCCGCCGGTCGCACCGTCTCAACGAATGAACATCGCATCCCCATAGCTGAAGAACCGATACTTTTCCTGTACCGCGTGGGTGTATGCCCGCATGATGTGTTCCTTCCCTGCAAAGGTGGATACCAGGACCAAGAGCGTCGATTCGGGGGTATGGAAATTGGTGAGCAGCTGGTCCACCACCTTGAACCTGTATGGGGGGAGAATGAACAACCGGGTACTTCCCGGCCCCGCAGGCAAGGATTCCGTGCCGACATCGAACGCCGATTCCATGGTTCGGACGCTGGTCGTTCCGACAGCTACAATTTTCCTACCTTCGCGTTTTGCCTTCGTGACAGCTTCGGCGGTTCCCACCGGAATATCATACTGTTCCAAATGCATCAAATGGTCTTCCAGATGGTCCGCCCGAACCGGAAGGAATGTACCCGGTCCCACGTGTAGGGTGACTGGACAAATCTCCACACCCTTGTTTCGTATCTGTTCGAGGATTTCGGAGGTAAAGTGCAAACCCGCGGTTGGGGCCGCGACAGAGCCTGCCCTATCCGCATACACGGTCTGGTACCTGGATTCGTCACTCATGGCATCAGAACGTTTGATATAGGGGGGAAGCGGCACGTGGCCGCACTCGGAAAAGAAGGTTTCGTCGATGGGTTGTTCGAAACGTACCAGTTTACCATCTTCATGTTCACCGACTATCGAAGCCTGCCACTGCATCCCCGACGGACTGTCGAACCTATAGTGCTTGCCTATACGCTGTTTCTTGCTCTTTGTCACCATGGCAGTCCAGGTATGGTCTGGCAATTCATGAAGAAAGAGGAATTCGACCCGGGCACCCGTCTCGCTTTCGGCGTAGACACGAGCCTTGCGCACCTTCGAATTGTTTACCACCAATACTGAACCGGGCTCGACAAAGGAGGGAAAATCAGTAATATGCGAATCTGAAAACTCACCTGTACTCCTATCGAGGACAAGCAACCTGCTCTCACCCCGTTTGTCGGAGGGAAATTGGGCTATCAAGTTTTCGGGGAGATCAAAAGAGAATTCCTTGGTTTTCATCTGGTTTCCTATCGTATGGCATGTTCAGCAAGTCGTACGCCATGGATGTTGCCATGCGACCACGGGGAGTACGTTTCAGGTACCCCTTCTGAATAAGATACGGTTCATAAAAATCTTCCAGCGATTCAATCGCCTCGCCTACGGAAATCGCAAGCGTTTCGGCACCGACCGGACCGCCATCGTAAAATTTGATGATGGTGCGGAGAATATTGCGGTCCTGTTCCTCCAGGCCCTGGCCATCGATGCCCAACCGTTCCATGCTGACCCGCACGATTTCGTCGTTGATGGTACCGTTGCCCAGTACAGATGCGTAGTCTCGCAACCTTCGCAGCAACCGGTTGGCAATCCGTGGCGTTCCGCGGGAACTTTTGGCGAGCAAGCGGATGGCGGATTCTTCGATCGATGTTTCGAGAATGCGCGCCGAACGTCTGATAATGGAGACAAGTTCCTCTTCCTGGTAGAATTCAATACGACAGGTGATGCCGAATCGCGAGTACAAGGGAGAAGAGACTTGTCCGGCTTTGGTCGTTGCACCGATAAGGGTGAATCTTGGTATAGGGATTCGTATGGTCCGTGCGGCAGGGCCCTGCCCGATCACCCAATCGATTTCGAAGTCTTCCATCGCAATATACAGCATTTCTTCTAGTGCCGGTCGCATCCTATGGATTTCATCGATGAAGAAGATGCTCCCTTCCGTAACGTTCGTAAGGATTCCCGCCAAGTCCTTGGGTTTTTCCAAGGCTGGAGCGCTGGTCATGCGGATCTCGGCTCCCATTTCATTTGCTATGATAGAGGCCAATGTGGTCTTTCCCAATCCTGGAGGCCCTATAAGGAATACATGGTCCAACGAATCTCCGCGCGACTTGGCGGCTTGGATAAAGACCGAAAGGTTCTCCTTGATCCGCACCTGGCCTTGGAAATCAGCCAGGATCTTCGGACGCAATATGTTTTCCTGTACATCCACTTCGCTCTGGTACGTGCTGGAGAGGAGTGAGGTTTCTTGGATTTCTTCGTTTTCCACTATCATCCCAGCCTTACGATGGCATTTCTGAAGAGGAACTCCTCCGATTCGTGCAAGCTTTTTCCTGCGATCAATTCGTGGTTTTCCTCCAATAATTTGGTCAAGGTAGAGACTACCTGGCGCTTATCATAGCCCATATCCGCAAGGGCGACAACAAGGTCCTCGTAGCGCTTGTCCAAATTGCCGACCGAATTGTCGCTGGAGCTCCGCTTCGGTATATCCAGAACTACCGTGTCACGCAACGCAAGCACGATCTTTTGGGATGTCTTCGGCCCTACTCCGGGAATGGTCGACAGGAATGTCATATCGCTCTCATCCAATGCGCGTATGAACGCCCGTACCTGTACGCCGCTAAGTATTTTCATGGCTTGCCGAGGACCTATTCCGTTCACCTTTATGAGTTCAAGGAAAAGCATACGCTCCTCATCGTCGGTGAATCCATACAGTGTCATGCTATCCTCACGATGCTGCAACCAACTGAGCAACCGGACTTGACGGCGGGCATCGGCATGGAGTTGTGAAAGCTTGCTTGCGGTTTGGGAGGAAACGAACAATTCGTATTCGATTCCCCCTGCGGTACGCAAAACCACCTCTTGTGCTCCCACATGGATGACCTCTCCAATCACAGCATGGATCATGACAACCTCCTGTCCTTGTTGTTCGCGAAACAAATGGCTGCGGCCAAGGAGTCGGCCGCATGGTCGGGTGACGGGACCTTATCCATCTTCAGCAACAGGCGGACCATCTCCTGGACCTGGTGTTTTTCAGCCGTTCCGTACCCGGTGACCGCCAGTTTGATCTGCAATGGAGTGAACAACCGCACCGGTACCTGTTGCAATGACAATTGTTGGATTATCGCCCCAATGACTTTCGCCACACCGATCGCGGAACTGACATTCTTGGCAAAAAAGATATCTTCCATGGAGACGGCCTGAACGCCGTGCTCTTTTGCTAGTGCCCCGATATCGTTTGCGATCATATGGATCCGTTCCTCGATAGGCTTGCCTGCCGGTGTCTTGACTACCCCGAAAGAAACAGGCCGGTACCGTTGGCCGATGATATCGACCACGCCCCAGCCTGTCTGTGCAATACCTGGATCCACGCCCAGTATCAACATGTTATTCTTCTTCGTCGTTGAAGTCGTCAGGAATATCCAAATTGGAGGAAACCTGCTGGACATCATCCAGTTCTTCAAGGCGATCTATGATTTTCAATACTTTCCGGATCTTGTCGTCTTCAAGCGCAACCGTCGTATCGGCGATCTTGTTCACTTCAGCGCTGCTTTCGGTAAAACCTGCTGCCTGCATACCCTCGAGAATGCTCGCGAAATCGCTTGGATCGGTGAAGACCTCTATTACTCCGCCGGAAGAGCTGATATCCTCGGCTCCCAATTCCAAAGCAGCCTCAAGAATCTGGTCTTCCGTATAGGTCTCTTCATCGTAGGTGATCACACCCTTGGTCTGGAACATATAGGAAACACTTCCAGCAGTCCCCAGCGATCCACCCAATTTGGTCAGTGTGCTACGAACATCGGCAGCGGTTCGGTTCTTGTTGTCGGTCAATGTATCGACAATCAATGCTACTCCGCCTGGAGCGTATCCTTCATAGGTCAACTCGTAATACGTCGAGCCTTCCATTTCTCCGGCACCCTTCTTGATGGCACGTTCGATGTTGTCTTTCGGCATATTGTCAGAACGTGCCTTCAGGATTGCCGTACGCAAACGGGCGTTGGATTCAGGATCACTCCCACCCATTTTTGCCGCGACAGAAATTTCCTTTATCAGCTTCGTGAACACTTGTCCACGCTTCGCATCTGCAATTCCCTTCTTGTGTTTGATAGTAGCCCATTTGCTATGGCCGGACATATACTGAACCTCTTGTATTAAGCGTCTGAGATCGGTTGGTCTGAACCAACCAACGCGTTAGGGTATCATGTGCCATTTTTCACTGTCAAGAGGGGGCATCTTCCAGTGCTTGGGACAAATGCAGGACAATGCTGTCCAAGAGCATGAATCCAGCCCGTGTGAGGGCAAATCGTTCCTTCGAATCCTCAAAAAGTCTCTCGCCATATCTCTCCAACAAAACGATACGTTCCGAGAACAGTTCGTTGAACCGGTAGCCGTAGCGTTTTGACCATGCATCCTTTTCAATACCAACCGATGTCCGCAACCCCATAAGCAGATGCTCGTGCATCGACTCGGCTATCGTCAGTGGATAGATTCCGTAAGTTGAGAAGGCATCTTCCTTCGTATACCGGTGGATATCCGCGGCGCCGGTTGTCCGTACCGACCGTCCTGACATAGCAACGGTTCCTGCCGCGGTTGGTCCTATGCCGACATATTCATCCAAACGCCAGTAGCGTTCGTTATGCAGGCAGCGGGTGGCCTTTTCGGTTGAGAAGTTGGATATCTCGTATTGGAAATACCCCAGTGCAGCCAACCGGTCCCAGCAGGATTCCAGCATGTCGGCTTGCCGGTCCTCATCCAACACCACAAGACTACCGCCAGCAACCCGTTGGGCAAGCGGTGTGCTTTCTTCAACTGTCAGGTTGTAGAGGGAGATATGGTCGGGAGCCACCAGATCAACCAATTCGTCGATATCGGTGGATGCGTCGGCAATCGATTGACCGGGAATACAGGTCATGAGATCGCAATTCAATCGGAATCCGAAGGTGTCCTGCAATTCCTTCGCACGTGCCAACCCCTGTAGATTCTTTTGACGATCCGTGTTCCTTCCCAAGGTCTTAAGATGCCTATCCTGCATGGACTGTATCCCGATACTCAAGCGGTCAAGTCCGGATTCGAATAGCAGGGAATGGGCGTCTTGCAATGATTCCGGGTTCATTTCCATGGAGAATTCCACTGGTTTTCCAATAGAGGTGATGGTGGAGACAAGTTCGGCGAGAAACGAAACAGGTAACATTCCGGGGTTGCCCCCTCCGATAAAGACCGTTTCGAATGGTACCGACCTGGCCATCGTTACTTGGGCTACCTCTTCGAGCAGTCGATCGAGGAACAGGTTGTCTATGCCGTTGGATGGAGGAACTTCGGAAAAGAAGGCGCAATAGGAACATTTGGCGTGGCAAAAGGGGATATGCACATAGAGTGAACAAGGCCGGGCGGATGGTACGAGCTCAAGAAAAGTCGGTTGGATCAGGACACTCCTCCCATTCTCGCGAACGGCCAGAATCGGAATACCACCCTGCCGATGACGGAATCCTGCAGGACAGGGCCGAAATACCTGCCATCCTGGGAGTTGTCCCGATTGTCCCCGAGAGGCAGGACATATCCATGCGGAACATATATACCCCGTTCATAACGGGCATATTCGGCATGTGCCGCGAGATCCGAGGGATCTATCTGATGCACAGTTCTTGTCCGTGCGTGATCGACTTGATAATAGTCAACCAATCCCTGGTAGTTGGAAACCTTCTGGTACGATTGAACCACATGCTGCGGCGCACTGGAACCCAAACCGGCGTCCTGGTACCCCAACAACGTCCCATATGCATTGATTCCAGGATACAGCGAAGGTTCTATGCTCTGGTGTGGTGCGGTCGAATAGCCGTGGGTTCCCCGGAATTCGGCCTCGTTTGTGAAATACGATTGTCCGGCACCCGATATGGAAGCACTACCATCATTGAAACGTATGGTTTCTCCACCCATGGCGGCAGCCCGTTTCACATACAATCGTTCACGCATGTTCCCATCTTCATCGACATCGATATTCACCAGGGAGAAAGTAGCCATATAGATGATTTGCGACAGGACATCGAATACTGGACCCTTCGAATCATATTCCGGGTTGTAGAATACGATTATCTCATCTCGCAACGGGGTTTTGGAATCGAAAATCTTAGGTCCGCCGGGATAGGTCTCGATTCCATAGGAGGTCTTGCTCACGAAAACCCGATCCTTGATGAGCAAGGTCTCCACCATGGATGGAGAGGGAATCATATAGAGTTGGAAAATGTATTGGTTGATCAAAAGGACAAATATGACAGCGAACACTATGGCGTCGAGCCAACTGAACAGTTCTCCTTTGAAAGTGCGTTTTTGGGCCCGTTGTGCTTTTTCGCGTGCAATACGCTCTAGACGTCTGGTCAACCGGGTTTCGGTGAACTGTTGGATCCAAGTAAAATAATTCGCCATGGCGACAAGCTATCACAAACGGATACCATTGACAATAAGTGAAGCGACAGGTACTTTTCTAGGGATGAAAAAGCGCGGAGACGACATGCCTGTCAACATAGATCCAGTACGGCTCAAACCTTTGCTCGGAATGCAACCGGGTGTATACCTTACCATCCTGTATGCGGTGGTGTCGGTTGTTGTCATATTCCTTGTCGCATTCCTTCCTGGAATCCTACACAGTGGCAAAAGGGTCACCTTCTCAAGTCCGGTGAACCCCTCGGTGGTCGAAGTGGACGGCCACTACATCGGTTCGACTCCCGTAACGGCTTTTATCGAACCTGGTACACATGAAGCGGTTTTCATGTACGAGGATATGGCTCGTGAGTCGGTGGAATTCAAAGTCTCCCACCCTGTGTTCCTGACCTGGTTGTTCCCACGTAGACAACATGTTGCCTCCAGTTCCTTTTTGGATACCGATTCTGCATTCAGAAACTATCTTACGAGCATGTATGGACAGGTGGTCGCATGGTCGGAGCCTTCGCTCGACGATCGGTACCATAGGCCTCCACTGTTCATGCAGGTGGCCGAGACTGCGGTGGATTCCGATATCTCAGGGATCCAAGACGAGCTATTCCAGTTCTACTCAAGTGCCTTCGCCTTCATTACCTCGCAAGAGATGCTCTCCGATGCGAATGCTTCCCTGTCCCTTGTGAATGAAAGGGAAATCCTATCCGATTCCCATGTCGGTCGACTCGAGTCGACCTTGGCGTCGGTCGGCAAGCTCCTTTCCGAAACGGTATCGAATGAATCGATCGGGTTACCGGCCTCTTCCGCCGACATTGGTTTCGACAGGACCAGCTTGACGGTACCGGTAGAGGGATTTCCGGCAATCACCGGATATTCGTTCGGTTCTGCGGAATTCATAAAAGGCGATGTTGTTCCAGCAAGCTACCCGTCGGTCAATTCCATGGGAATCCATGCAACAGTTGAAGGATTTTCCCTTGGCGCATTGGAAGTTACCGAATACCAATGGGCACAATTTGTCACGAACAATCCCTATTGGGCGAAAAGCAATATCGATGCCCTGGTTGCCGATGGTATGGTGGATACGAATTATCTTGCGGGAATCTATCCGACGACAGCGGTCGTTTCCAACAAGCCGATCCGCAATATTTCCTGGTATGCGGCGCAAGCGTTCGCAGAATGGTTGGGAGAGGTTACGGGTAGACCTGTATTCTTGCCATCGGAAACCCAATGGGAATATGCCGCGGCATCTGTCGCCGACAAACCCTACCTTACCGGAACAATCGCATTGGCGGACAGCAACGGGCCTTCGGCAATGCTGGGGGGCTATTGGGAACTTGTCGCCGACTCGTATATACCCCTGGGCCGGTTCTTGGGCACCGAGGGCATCTGGGATTCACCCCTATCGGGTGTGATAGTAAAAGGCGGTTCGTATCTGAACGATCCTGCGAAGATCGGGCGTACGACTGTCGGAGTATTGTCTCGGGACGAATGCGCGGAAACCACAGGTTTCAGAATAGCATGGACCGACTAACTAGGAATTACACATGGCAAAAGACCAGATAAAGATTTTACAGACCAACAAGAAGGCCTATTTCAATTACGAAGTGGTCGAGGATTTCGAATGCGGGGTTGCCCTCCAGGGAACCGAGGTCAAGTCGATTCGCATGAGCCGATTCTCCTTCGGTGACAGCTACGTCAAGATCACCGCGAAAGGATTGGTCTTGGTCGCAATGCATATCTCCCAATACGCCCATGGAAGCATCAACAACCATGAGCCGGAGCGCGATCGTCGTCTGCTAGTTCATAAGCAGGAAATCAAGCGGATGAAGCGGAAGGTGGACGAGAAGGGAATGACGCTCGTTCCGACCCAAGTCTATCTGAAGGGAAACCTTGTGAAGGTGCGAATTTCACTCTGCCGTGGAAAGCAGGAACACGACAAGCGCAACACGATAAAGGATCGCGATATGAAACGGGACCTGCGGCGTGAATTGAAGAACTTCAACCGCTGATCCTCTCCACCACTTGCCCTACATGCAAAACTTCCGTATACTTGTATTGTCCCCTGAAAGGGGGGTGTATTGGTTTCGACTGGCGTGAGGTCATGCCAATGGTTGCAAGCGGAGCGCCAACTCCTAAAACTAGCAAAACACAAAACTGCCAAGAAAGAAGACAATGTCTCTTACGACGCAGAATACGCTCTCGCTGCTTAGGTAGTAGGAACGTACAGGCTTCAAAGGTGCCGCTCTTAACCTCTGAGTGCTTGTAACAATAAGGGCTAACCCCAGGAAGTGCCGGTGGTCATGGGGGACAATACAGCTGGTGTAGGAATGGATACGTCGGCCGCTGGCCCGAACCATTTCGAAACTATGAACAGCGGCTAAGCTTGTAGAGGCCGTTGGGTGGCACGTTAGGACGGGGGTTCGACTCCCCCCACCTCCAAAACACCCGTAAGAGACCCGCCAATTACCTGATAAGGGTAAGCGGCGGGTTTTCTGTTATGGTCTGAACGAGATGGAGATTCCCGCGCTCAAGGCCCTCCCCGAGTGATCGAGGATGTCGATCAACCGAACATCCGCCGCAATTGTGGTGGATGGCATGAATTCTACCGGCAACAGCCGTGCGCCGATATTCAATAAGCCGCGATCTCCAGCCTTGCCACCGCTGGGACTCGAACTGTACGAGACATTTCCGAAGTCTATCAGGAAATCCACGTTCCCCTTGAATACCTTCTCGAGCAATGGGGCCTGGAATCCCATACCGAAATCAATATCGGTGTTCATCGTATCATCGAATGTATACCCGACAAGGATGGTGGTCTTGGAGGGCCAGCTGATGAATGTCGATG
This sequence comes from Spirochaetae bacterium HGW-Spirochaetae-4, assembly GCA_002839335.1. Taxonomy (GTDB): domain Bacteria; phylum Spirochaetota; class Spirochaetia; order Sphaerochaetales; family Sphaerochaetaceae; genus UBA8525. The sequence goes on along the minus strand of PGXU01000051.1, from coordinate 13,850 downwards.
TGAATGAACTCGCGATATACGCTTGGGCTGCGAACTTCGTGGCATCCCCTACTTCCAAGGCTTGTCCTACCACGCCGAATGCGACAGAAGTCGACTCCTTCTCGACAAACCTCCATTTCGTACTGAGCAACACATCCGCTTTCTCTGCGATATCGACGGCAAGACCTACCTCGAAATCCCTTCCAAAGCCGAATTGTATGAATGGAATATGGGCAAACCCATCGGGCAGTGCGAATATCGCGGAATACCCGGTCGTGACGGAAGCATTCTCGCCACTGGAAACCGGTTGGGCACTGGGAATGACGATATACCCGTTTACTCCACCCAATGTGGAGTTCCCCTCCTCCATGGCTGCGAAAAGGCTGCCTGTGGACATGATGAGCAATACAAACAGTGTCGCAATCAATCGTACGATTTGTTTCATGATTTTCCCTCTCCACTTTTCCCATTCATCTATAGATACACAGTAGCATTGTTCAATGTACAAAACAATTGTGCATTCGAATAGGTTAATAGTTGTTAAGTACTAACATGTGGAAATGCAACACATAACTTTGCTAATGACTATATTGAATATATTTGAAAATTCTGATATTACCTTTGTATAAGTTAGCATATGCTAATAATAATTTGATGTAAGGTGGTTATACACTATGGCAATAGCACGAACACCAGTGTTCAAACGATGTTCCTATCTGGGCATCGATCCTATCGTATTGGGGTACACGCACAAGCCGAGCATACGGCGCAAGAAGCCCTCCAGAAGGAAAGTCAGCGAGTATGGTTTGCAGTTGAAGGAAAAGCAGAAGGTACGTTTCGTGTATGGAGTACTTGAGAAGCAATTCAAACTCACCTACCAGCGCGCGGAGAAGATGCAGGGGGTAACAGGGGCGAACCTGCTCATGTTGTTGGAATCCCGTTTCGACAATATCGTATACCGTCTTGGATTTGCCGTCACCCGGATACAGGCGAGACAACTGGTGAATCATGGTCATATCAAACTCAACGGAAAGCGTGTCGATATTCCTTCGGTCACACTCAAGGTTGGTGACGAGATCGAGCTGATGGACTCCATCAAACACATTGTCAAGCTGAGAAAACTCGCCGACAGCCGTGCCGTACCTTCCTGGTTGTCCTTCGATGAAGCGACATTCACGGCGAAAGTGGTTTCAACCCCTACCCGCAAGGACATAGATTTCGATGTGAAGGAATCGGCCATAGTCGAGTTGTATTCGAAATAGTCCCTCGTGATCTGTCCGATCCGCTCCAGGCCCTGCCATAAGCCTATGCTGGTTCAGATCGCTAGAATTCAAACTTGACCGGTATGGTATGGCACGGTACCATGGACCATGATAAAAAAATTCGATCTATCCACTCCTTCCGAAGGCTTGATATCCATAACACGGGATATAGAGGCTTTCGTGGAGGACATACGCATGGATTGTGGAATCTGCTTGGTCTATTCACCCCATACGACAGCGGGAATCACCATCAACGAAAACTCCGATCCCGATGTTATCCATGACCTGCTGCTGGGATTGGATACCGCATTTCCCGAGGACAACCGCTATTTGCATGCGGAAGGCAATTCCACGGCACATCTGAAAGCCTCCTCGATCGGCAGTAGTGTCATGGTTCCTGTCGAACATGGGAAGCTGGTCTTGGGTATTTGGCAAGATATCTATTTCTGTGAATTCGACGGTCCCCGCCAACGGAACTACTATTGCAAGCTTATGGCAGGTTGATATGAAGATAACTCGGATTTGGGCTGATACGTCGGGAGAATCGCACTACTCGGATCTTGATATTCCACTCATGGACAGCGGGCCTCTGGGAGCTATGTCCGAACCGTTGTCTGTACAGTCCTTGATCCTACGGGAGAATCCTTCGGGGTACGACTACGGTTGGCATACGGCCCCACGGGAACAATACATCGTGATGTTGGAAGGAACTGTTGAGATTACAGTAAGCGATGGTGAGATGAGGACTTTTGGTCCAGGAGCGATAGTTTTGGTAACGGATACCACAGGTAAAGGGCATGCCTCACGTAGTCCCGATGGTAAACCGAGAAAATCCTTGTTCTTGCCTGTATAGAAGCATACCGGCTCCGATGAACGATGTCATCGGAACCGGTGTATCCATACAATACCGATTTAACCCTCGTCCTTGGTGATATCCTTCGGACGTAGAATCAGATTCAACACAACACCGAAAATCGCTGCGAGGCCGAGTCCGGAAAGATTGATGTTTCCAAACTGGAATGTCGCCCCGCCCAATCCCAAGACCAACATCGAAGCACTGATGATAAGTAGTTTCGGATTCGAGAGGTTCACTTTCGCATCGACCATGTTCTTGATTCCGATCGAGCTGATCATTCCGAACAGGAGGATGGAAATTCCACCGATTACTGGCCCAGGAATGGTTCCGATCAAAGCGGTGAATTTGGGAATCAACGAAAGCACAATCGCAAACACTGCGGCAATGCGCATAATCAGTGGGTTGTAAGCACCGGTTAGTGCCACAGCACCGGTATTCTCCGAATAGGTGGTGTTGGCAGGTCCGCCGATCAAGGCAGAGAAGCTTGTCGCCAATCCATCTCCAATCAATGTCCGGTGAATGCCTGGATCCTTGATGAAGTCTTTTCCAACCACATTTCCGATTGCCAAGACATCGCCAAAGTGTTCCACCATGGTGACGATTGCTATCGGTACCATGATTGTGATCGCACTTATGGAGAATTTCGGCAAGGTGAACTTTGGTATTCCGATCCAAGCAGCATTACCCACTGCAGTGAAATCGATGATACCGATTATGATGGATAGGACATATCCGGCGACCAATGCAAGCAAAACCGGTAGGTTCGATGCGAATTTCCATCCGAATTTCGGAAATCCGATCTTTACGAAAATACCGACAGCAAACGTAAACAGGGCAACGAGCCAACATCCGTTGGTGCCGATTGCCTCTGCAATGCCCGGGGAGTTGGTCCCATTGGCATTCTGTATGGCAACCGGAGCGAGTATCAACCCGATCATGATGATCATAGGCCCGGTGACATGCGGTGGTAGTATCTTATGCAAGTTCTCATATTTCACGAACTTGAATATGATGGCCACGATGATATAGAGAAATCCCGCTACGACGATACCGCCGAGTGCATAGGGCAAACCTTCGCTCGCTCCCACCGCAACCAAGCCAGGGATAAAGGCAAAGGAACTTCCCAAGAATACGGGAACCTTGAATTTGGTGATCACATGGAACAGCAAGGTTCCGATACCTGCCGCGAACAATGTCACACCAATATCCAGCCCAGTAAGGATTGGGACCAATACAGTAGCACCGAACATGACGAACGTATGCTGAAGTCCCAATACGACGGTCTTTCCGTCCAAATCTTTTCTCGTCACACTAACCTCCTCTTTTCGTTTTCACGAATAGTCGTGGTCCGGGTCGCCTTCTCTCTTGATGGTTCCCGAAACCCAAATGGTAATCCAACTCTCTTTCTCCTTTCTTCATTTCCTCCTTTTATGGCGAGATAGCCGCATCGGGTGTATGGATGCGTGCTGCGGGATCCGAACGACATGAACCTGCGGGGGTCTTGGTAATCCAATTGTCGATCGGATGTTTATCGTGCATCGCCCTCCAGACATCCTCGAAACGAATAGGCATATGGGCCAGGTCTGCATCCACTGCCGATTGTATCGCATTTCCCAGAGCTGGGGCTACAGAAATCATTGGATGTTCAGCCACACCGCGGGCTCCGTATGGACCATCGATCTGGGAATTCTCAACTACAATCGTTTCTATTTCCATCGGCAGATCCCTTGCGGTCGGAATCTTGTTGTCGGTGAACGAGGGATTTAGCAGATGTCCGGCATCGTCGTAAATATATCCTTCGCACGTTGCTGTTCCCAGTCCCTGAATCATGCCTCCGACGATTTGTCCACGAAGCAACGCAGGATTGACGACTTTTCCGACATCGAATGCCGAGGCGACTTTCCGTACCGCATACTCTCCCGTGACCGGATCAACCTCGCAAATGATTCCATGGGCGCCAAATGTCCAATCCAATGCCGGTTTTCCCTGTCCAGTCTCTTTGTCCAAGTTTGAAAGCCCTTGGGCAATATAACTGCCGACTCCAATCAAAGGGCCACCGATTCCCTTTCCATCGGGATAGGCGTATCCGATGGCAATGCTCCTCCAAGGGATACAGTTCTCGGTGTCGTGCCTGACATAGACATTCTCACCGTCGTGCGCCAAATCCTCCACACACGCTTTCAATACGTGGGAAGCAACCGCATAACCTCTGCGAAGCAAGTCCTCGCAAGCAAGGATGCAGGCATTGCCGGACATGATGAGTCCTTTCGAGGCTACGGTCTGCCAATCGTACGGGTCGCTCTCGGTATCCTTGTCCACCATGACATGGACTTTCCCGATGTCGAATCCGAGTCGTTCGGCTACAATTTGTGCCAAGGCTGTGGTAGACCCCTGCCCTATCTCGGTCAGTCCGATATTCACGGTGACAGAACCGTCGCCATTCATCTTAATGACTGCCGCGGTCGCCGTGTTCGAGGGCATGGCCGGTGCCTTTTGCAGCAATGCGATACCCTTTCCAATTTTCCTTCCTGTCGCCAGTTCACGGTTCTTTTCAGCAGCTGTCAATTTCCCATATCCGATGGACCGGGCCACTGCCTCCATACACGCCACGACATCACCCGTATGGCTGGTGATCTTTTCTCCGGTAAGTGTGATGGAACCGGGATGCAATGCATTCCGTCTTCTGAATTCGAGAGGATCCATGCCAATGGTTCTCGCCACCAGTTCCATATGCCGTTCAACACCCCAATGGAACTCGACATGCCCAAATCCCCTATATGCGGTACCATAAGGCTTGTTCGTATACACGGTATACGCATCCACCCAGGCATTGGGAATCTCGTATGGACCCGAGGCGCTGTATCCCGAGGCCCTGGTCACGTTGACCGCATAATCGGCATACGCTCCCGCGTCCCAGAACATTTCCATTTTCTGGGCGATGATCCTACCATCTTCCGCTACTCCGGTCTTGATCCGATACGTCAAGGCACTCCTGCAGGGCAACAAGCTGAATTCCTCTTCACGGCTCGCCTGCAATTTGACTGGCAAACCGCCAGCTTTCTTGGAGAGGCATGCGACCAACGGTTCCAAATGGATTCCGGCTTTACCACCAAAACCTCCACCCACAGCGGGAACGATAACCCTGACATTCCCCAACGGGAGGGCAAAGGTATGGCAGAACAAATTGCGGACGGTAAAGGGGGATTGTGCGCTGGACCAGATGGTGACCTTGTCCCTTGCACCCCATCTGACAATGGCGACATGCGTCTCCATCGGCACATGCTGGACACTGGGATTGTCGTATTCACGTTCCACCACATACGCCGCTTCGGCGAAGCCCGCCTCGACATCACCTTTCCTCAATTTCGTCCAATTGGCGATATTGGTCTTGGGGACGGGAGTAAATGCCGCTTCGATGAATTCGTAGGAACCCAAATCGGGATGCACGAGGACCGCATCTGTCTTCAACGCATCCATATGGTTCAATACCGGTTGCATCACTTCGTATTCGACATCGATGAGATCGACAGCCTTACGTGCTATCTCCAGGGAGGTGGCAGCCACGGCAGCGACCGCTTCCCCATAATGGCGGACTTCACCTTTTGCCAGGATGTTCTTGTCTACGATATACAAACCGATCCTATAGTCGAGATCATCGCCGGTGAGCACTGCCCTGACACCTGCCAACGCTTTCGCTTTCGATATGTCGACCTTGACAATCCTTGCCCGTGCATGGGGACTCTTCTTGACCTGGGCATACAACATTCCCGGCAGCACCATATCGCTCACATAGGTTGCCGTCCCTGTCAACTTCTCGCTCGTATCCTTTCGCAACACACTCTTTCCGACATAGGCGAGTGTACGTGGATCATTGTTCTCATACATGGATCAATTCCTCCTTCGCCGTGTACCCACCGGTCACATCAAGGACAGCCTCGATAATCTGTTCATACCCGGTACATCTGCAGAAGTTCCCCTCCAACCCTTCCTTTATCTGGTCGACAGTGGGATGTGGTGTGTGGTGGATCAACTCGCGTGCGCTCATGATCATGCCTGCAGTACAAAATCCGCATTGGACAGCGTGATGCCGGTCGAAGGCTTCCTGCAATCTGCTCAGCATGCCACCAGAAGATTCGCCCTCGATCGTTTCGATCGTCCCTTCATTCGCCTCGACCGCCAACACCATGCAGGAATTGACCGTCTTCCCATTGAAGAATACGGTACACGCTCCGCATTCACCGGCACCACAACCTTCCTTGGTTCCGGTGAGCCCCAAGTCTTCCCGCAGGAAGCGCAACAAGGTCCTGTTTTCCGCGACATCCTTTTCGTATGCTATGCCATTTACCGTTACATTGATCCTCATGACCGCACCTCCGCAAGAAGTCTTCTGGTGAACTCGGAAACCATGAAACGCCGGTATTCCTTGGTACACCTGACATCGCTGATCGGACTGATCAAGGCATCTACAGCCGCAAGTGCCTCGGAATCGGTAATATCCAAGGGCAATGCACCAGTGGCGACCGGTGTCGGTGCCGCTGAACTGACGGCGATTCTCAAGGAGTCACCAACCCGGGCCACGGCAACACCGATGATTCCCAGATCATGTCCTTGAATCCTCTTCAACTTCCGGTACTTCCCCTTCGCACCCTTGCTTTGGATCGGTATGGTTATTCCAATGACCATTTCGTCTGGTTTCAGGACCGTACGTTTGACACCGGTGAAGAATTGACGTACCGGAACGGTCCGGTATGCCTTCGACGAGGCAATCTCTACGCTTGCGTCGAGACACAACAGCGCTGGGGCCATGTCGGAACAGGGTGATGCGTTGACGATGTTGCCGACGACCGTCGCACGGTTCCGTACCTGATAGGAAGCCAAGTCATGTGCACAGGTTTGCAGCAACTGATAGGAAGATGCGATATCGGAATTTCTCAAGATATCATTGATGGTGACCGCCCAACCGATTCTCAAGCCTTTCGTGTTGTCGGACATGATTGCGTGTGCTTCCGGAATCCGCTTGACGTCAACCAAAGTGTTCGGTTTTACCAAACCATTGCGAATATTCACCAATAGGTCGGTGCCGCCAGCAAGAAGTCTGGCTCCCGGTCCGACTGTTTCCAGTAGTGTCAACAAGTCGGTAAGTTCGGTAGGTGCCGTATACGAGAATTGATGAATCATGATACCCCCTTTTTACGCCACATCCATGAGATGGTGGGAAAACCCATACACCATCCCGAATGCCGCATCCAGACCTGAACTATGTCCGATCTCCGAAACTGCTGTCAGTGCTTCGATGAAGTCCCTATCGTCGGATTCGGTCGATGCCCATGCGCGGGCCAGAAGAATTAGACTGTCCGAAAACAACCCTTCACAAGCGAGGAGTAAGAACATGCGTGAGATAGCTGTTGTGAGATGATTGTCGGCAACCAGCATTGTTTTGATTTCTTCCATGAGATGCCTGTAAAATTGATCCTGCGACACAAATTTGTCGAGGTCCATATACCAGGATAGGATCAACCCACAGAGAAAATCGTCTCCGGCGGGTGTGGAGCCGGGACCGAAACCCACCAATGATCGTATTGTTTCGGTTGAATCGGGAAGAGTTTGCCGTGTGATGCTTGTTGAAAGGTTCGCCAAGGTGTGGTGGAACCGATGGAAGAAGGATTGTCCGACGGGTGCGGTTCCGTTTGGTTGGAAAATTTGTAGAATAGTCTCTTGTTGTTTTTGCATGGAATCCAACAATTCCATTCGTCTCCGAATGACTGCCGTAGGTACCATGGAGGCTCTGGGAGCACTCTCTAGCGTGGGGTGGACCCGTGTCGCTCCCAGGAAAGAGACCCATAATCCACAATTGAAAAAAAGTCCTTCCTCACGAACCGTTGCCGTAGAACCAGGAAACACGTGTGCCGACTCGGTACCATTGAAGCGGACACCATTGTCCATCAGCACTGCTGCCGGATGGCAAGCCAGCTTTTTCGTGACGATCGAATAGAGCGTTCCATTGGCATCCTGCAGATTGATCGTCGTAGCATATACCGAATGAACGATCAAGGCGTCCGATGAAAGCGGGAAGCGGGATCCGATTCTTTCAGCTGTTCCCAAGCAGGTATTAGACCATCCGGTGTGCATGAAACAATGCCTCCTTGATGGCCGAATCCACTTTTTCCTTTCCCCACATGATATTGCGGGTAAGGACCTCCGAGGCCTTCCCACAATCCTTTTGCTGTAGGGCAAAGAGCAGTTCGAGGTGGTCCGTGCAGGTGGTCCTCAAGCGTTCCTGGTCGGTTATGTCCGAAAGGCGAACAAAGTGGATCCGTTGGTCAATCTCATGGAGAAGTTGTTTGATCACTTTGTTCCCCCCAGCGTCGGCAAGGGCTTCATGGAACTGTTCGTCGGCTTGTGCGGACCTCTCGGCAATATCGGGCAACTCTTCAAGTATGGATTCCCACTGGGTCCGCAATGTTTCCAATATGGCCTCATCGATACCGTTGATGCAGATATTCCTGATTACAGCCAGCTCCAATACCAGGCGGGTGTCGTACAACTCGTTGATTTCCTGGATATCGATCTTGCGGACCGAATACCCCTTGTGCTGTTCCTTGGCAATGAGTTTTTCCGACGCGAGGCTATTGAGTGCCTCCCGCACCGGAGATCGGCTCACACTGAATTCCGAACAGAGCTCCTCTTCCGTCAACCGGTGACCAGGGGGATACGACCAGGTGATGATTCTGGCTGTCAGTGTATTGTAGATGTCAGAACTACGAGTCTTGGCACTCATGTCGCATCCCCTCCAAAGTTCTTTCAATCCTGCTTGAACACGAACACATGCACCGGTTTTCCGGGCCGTTCGTCCGATTCCTCGACCGTGGCCACCAGACGCATACCCGTCGCAGGCTTTTCCACTTCCAATCGACCCGAGGCACGCAATCCGTTCTCGAATTGGACAATGCCAAAAAGCAAGAACTTCCTGTTGTATCCTTCGGGCAAATTCCACAAACGGGTCCAAGCCAACAATTCGCATGGTCCCTCGAGATCGAATGTCTCCCAGTGCTTGTCGGTCACGGGATCCCTACGGGAATGGCACTCCTTGCAGATCATAGGTGCCGGATAATACACAGTACCACATTTTTCGCATTTGTAGGCTTTGATTTTAGGTTCTTTGAAATCGTACATGCTGAAATCAATCATACCGGCACCCCCTAATCCTTTGCGAAGATCATCGCGACGACATTGTTGCCAAAGCCCCCGAAATTGACCGCCATTCCATACTTCGGATCCGCTACCTGTCTCCCCTGTTCAGCCTCGCCCCGCAATTGGCGAACCAGTTCCACAGCCTGCGAGGTTCCTGTCGCGCCCACCGGGTGGCCCTTAGATTTCAACCCGCCAGAGGTATTGATCGGCAACCTGCCGTCTATCGCGGTCTCTCCCTTGCGTACCGCAAGAAAACTCTTGCCCCGCTCGAAGAATCCGACTTCCTCGCTGATAGCCAACTCCAAGATCGAGAAGGCATCGTGGAGTTCCGCGAACGAGATGTCTTTCGGTGACAGCCCTGCCATAGCATAGGCCTTCTCGGCTGCGATACGCACGGCTTCCAGCTTCAACGGGTCCTTCCTATTGTGTACACAATGGGTATCGGTCGCACTGGCTATACCGGCGATCCGAACCGGCTTCTTTGAGAACAGTTTTGCCTTCGGGGAATCCATGTTGACCAACAGCAGCGCGGCGGCTCCATCGCTGACCGGACATGTCGAATACATGCGCAACGGTTCAGCCACATAGGTATTGACCACATTCGCCTCGGGACCGTCGGCAATTGCTTCGATCGTGCATTCGGCTTGTATATGGGCATATTTGTTCTTCGCTCCGTTGGCATGGTTCTTCACTGCCAACAAAGCCAGATCCCTCTCGGTAAGACCATACTTCTCCATGTACATGCGTGTGAACATTCCCCCGAAACCAGGGAGGGTCAATCCCATGTCGTATTCGGCTTCCGGATGCAACATGGTCGCGACATACTCTGTTCCAGTCCAACCGGTCACCTTCCGCATGACTTCCCCACCGATTACGAGCACGATATCGGCCATGCCGGAAGCGACAGCCATGTACCCGATCTTTATGGCACTGGCACCGGAGGCAGGACCGTTCTCGACCAGTTCCGCTGGAACCGGTTCCATATCCATCTTGCTGATCACCGAAGAGGCAACCGCGCTTTGATGGCAAAACAATCCCGAGGCCATGTTTCCGACTATGACCTGGTCGATCTCCTTTCTCCTTTCGAGAAATCCTGCATCTTTCAGGGCGTCTGTGGCGGCATACGCCATGACATCTCCAAGATCATATTGTGAAAGGTTACCGAATTTCGTATGACCTATTCCGACAACACCTACTCTAGACATGGTTTACCTCTTGAATCCCGGAATCTGTGGATACTCGCGAGGCATACTCAGCTTTGCCGATGCCTTGAGGTCGGTATCCGATACCGGTCTGGTACCCGTACACTTCACATCCCTGACGGCCTCCCACAACGATCGGGTGAGGACGTACGTGGGGACTCCCCCCAACTCATGGCGGACTTCCGGAAATTGCGGAGACCTGTCCTCGAGTTCGTATTCGATCATCCATCGCTTGAATCCGTTCGGACTCTCCGCGACGATATACACCTCCTCCTCACCGAGGATATCGAGGTGATGCTCCATCTTGGCAGCAAACAGTTGGGCTCCGACCCGAAGGCCCCGTTTGATTGTCAGGGTATGCAGGCTCATGCCCAGCTTGGGAGTAACATGCCTGCTGGTTACGATACCGGCGATTTCCCCATCGATCGCGCCGACGAGCACGAATTCATTCGCCACACGATGCCGGTACCAACCGAGGATTTCACTGTACATGCGGACCGCGACTATGTCGTAGAAGTCCGCGGGAACGCCGATCAGAGGGTAGATTGTTCCGAGCAATGCCCCGACTTCCTCACGTTTCGCTTCGCGAACAACCATCTTCTCACCAGACGCCAATGTAATTACTTTCGGTGGATACGGCTTCAGTGGAATCTCAGGTGGTCTGAGTTTTTGTTCCATTGTATCTATAGCCATATACTGCTCCTTTGATGACCCTCCGGGGGTCTTATTGTTTCCGCAGGTTTCACGGACACCAGGGTCCGCTACCTACAGATGTTTACGGGCTTCCTCATGAAGCCAGGCATTCCGCGCACCGGCGACATCACCGAATTTTGTCAATTCGGCTTTCGCCTTCTTCGCCATGAGCTGTTCGTATCTATCGTCCTCGACATGGGCCACAATCCGGGCTATCGAGGATTCCCCATCGACAAACCGCCAGGGATAGCAACCAATTACCGCGCGTTGGTTCAGCAGCAGGTCGATATCACCTCCAACACATTCGGCATGGATGATTCCATGGTCGAACATCTCTATGTGCATGAGCTGGTACTTGTCGTCGCTGAAGAACTCTTCCAACGATTTGCCGTACTTCTTGTGGAAATGCGCATCGCATTCCTTCGCCTGTCTTGGCATCCATTCGCGGATCTTCGTGTTCATCGGATGGTCGGCGCTACCGCAATCCACCCCGATCCATCGGAGCTTCTTCCGTTTTGCCCATTCAGCGAACTCCCTGTCCGGGCCCGGATGCTGGATCATATACTTCACTTCGTTGCCGGTAGGTTGGTCCCAACCATAATGGTGGAAACCGGTATGGATGAGCAGGATATCCCCTTCCCGTACCTCGACCCGATCCTCGACCATCTTGGAGGTGTACACATCGTAGTCTGCGCATACGTCGGACAAATCCACTATGGCTCCATCGTGGACAAGAAAATCCATATCCAGTTGGGCTATGTCTTTCCCGGGAGTGTAGAAATGGATTTCTCCATCCAAATGCGTACCCACATGGTTCGAGTGGGTCACCACTTGTCCATTCGCTCCATTCGGAGCAAGGCGTTTGAAATATTGCACCTGCAATGGAATGTATGTGGGCCATGGTGGTGTACCGATTCCCAATGGGATTGTCAAATCGATTACCTTCATCCGTTCCTCCTCGTGTATTTCGTATCCAGGGATTTTCTGTCCGTGGACCGTTTGGAATTCAAGCAAACTCCTTGGCGCAGGCCAGGACCGCATCGCGGAAGCAATTCTCAGGTGGCTTCACCAATCCGGCTCCTACCATGCCTACCCCCGGATCCTTATGGGCGATTCCGGTATTGATCACAGGCAGCACTCCGGATTCGACAACCAAGCGGACGTCGATCCCCGTGGGAGTGCCACGGAAATCCAAGGCCGGAATCCGATATTCGTTGTGTTCGGCCAGGGTGATTCCATACATGCGTTTCGTGAATGTGATCGCATCGGCCGGAGACCCTCCCACAAACTTGACGATCGCAGGGGCCGCGGCCATTGCGAACCCACCGATTCCCGAGGTCTCGGTAATGACCGAATCCCCGATATCGGGAGCACTGTCCTCTGCAGAGAAGCCGGGAAGGTACAGTCCGTCGACCATTCCCGCCGGACCTGTGAACCAACGGTCGGCCAATCCGGAGATGCGAATGCCGAAATCGGTACCATTGCGTGCCATGGTCGTGATCATGGTGCTTCCAGGTACTCCCGAAGCAGGATCCAGGACACATTTGGCCGACGGCATCGACAGGTTCAAAAAGAAATGGTCGTTCGCATGCATGAAGGAGAGTACCCGGGAAATGGCTTGGGGCTCTTCTCCAAGCATCACCAGATGCGGAGCCAATTCCCGTATCATGAGCGATGTCCCCGCCCTATTGCGGTTGTGGCCTTCGTCACCCATCTGCAGCGCCTGTACGATTATTCCACGCATATCGATCGGGCCATGTCGTTCGATAGCCTTGTGCAGTATCGGTGCGAGCTCGTCAGCCATCCAATGCAGACGGTCCAACACTTCCGTAGAATAGGCTCCATACCGAAGGACTTTCCCCAAACCCTCGTTCAGGGTAGCGAACGCATAATTGCCGAAAGTTTCATTCTGAATAATCCAAACCGGCATGCTGGCGGTCATGATTCCAGCCATGGGACCCACCGACGCATGGTGGTGGCATGGCTCGAAATCAATCTCTCCCGAAGCGGCGAGCTTTTGGGCCTCCTGTGGATTGTTCGCCTTGCCTTCATACATGAGCGCACCGATCACCGCCCCACGCATCGGACCGCACATGCGTTCCCAGGTAACCGGAGGTCCGGCATGTAGTACGAGATTGTCCCGCATGCCGGGAACCACATCCCGAGCGATTCCTATTCCCTTGAGTGTCGGCTTTCCCTTCAACAGGCGCCCTACCGCTTCGGTGTTCGCAGCATCCACATCGAATTTGGTGGATTCGGAAAGCGCATCCAACGCTTCGATTACCTCGATATCTCCTCCTGCCGGCGGTTTCCATGCAAGGTGGATAGATTGTGCACCGCAAGCCTCCAGATTTCGGGAGAAGGATTCCAGTCCAAGATTCAAGGCTACAGGACCGTTCGCAAAAAGTGATACAACCCGTTGGGTATCGGGAACCGGTACCTTTGCCCCTTTCGGTGAGCCTTTGTGTATCGCTTTGTGCGCAACAGGTTTCAGCAGTTGGTTTTCCGGCATGCTCCACCCCTGCTTCATGACCAGCAGACGAAGTGCCAACATGGTCGCCTGGTGGTTCGACGGCATGACGACAACTCCAGCTTCCTCAAGGATCGACCGTTGCCGTTCGTAGATTTGCGGATCTTGTGTCGTGCCGGTGACCGAAGCGATAACCG
>PGXU01000050.1 GCA_002839335.1 Spirochaetae bacterium HGW-Spirochaetae-4 | reverse complement strand
CAATGAAGGCGAGCCGTACTCCAATCGTATACCAAGCCAAGTAATGAAGATATCGAGCACCGATACGACTATTCCGACAACGAGTGTCGCCGTGAACTTGTTTGTGGAGAAACAGACGCGTTGCATGAATCCATACCAGGCCACGATCGGCATACCTATCGAGAACCATATCAGGATCCGACCAGTCTCCATGGTGTCTCCAAGATTGAAGCGTCCACTTTGCAGCAGCACCGCAGTCGTCTCATTGCGCAATACGGTGAGGACCAGCGCCGCGGGAATCAGGAAAGTGGCGATATACAGCATCCCCTTGGAGATCAATGCTCCAAGTTCTTCGGGAGCTTTCCTATGGAAAGCGGAGACCATGGCAGGAAAGAAGACTGTTGCGATTGCGGTATAGAATATGCCATAGGGAGCCTGCCACAGGATGATCGCATTGCTGAATGCCGTCACGGTTCCTTCGGAAAGCGAAGAGGCGAAGTAGAATGCTATCTGCTGGGTGACGATTGCGATTACAGCTGTAATCGTCACGGGAGCCCACCCCTTCATGACCCGTTTGAATTCGGGATTGGCGAAGTTGAAGGAAACGAGCATCGTATAACCATGTCGCCTCAATCGCAGGTAGGTGACGATCGCTTGCAATGTTCCTCCGGCAATGACCCCGAGTGCCATTGAGTAGGCCCCGAAGCGGTCACTGAGCAGGTAGACACTGCCTATGACCGAGAGGGAAAAGATCAAAGGTGCCGCGGCAGCCGTAAAGAAGGAGCCGTGGCTTTGCAACACCCCTCCATAGAGTGCGGCGAACGAGATGGAACCCAGGAAGATCATGAAATAGACCAGCAGTTCACTGGATAGTCGGATACTCGCGGGATCGGAAAAATCGCTGAGAAACACGATGATCGGTTCGCGCCATATCCAAGTGAACAGTACCAAGGGAATCGTGATGAGCAACTGGAATCCCTGCATCCGGGCCAAAAGAGACCGAGAAGTCGTCGTCCCCCCCTCCTCTTTCGTTATGGAGGCGGTGAACACAGGAATATAGGCACTGCTTAGGGCTCCCTCGGCAAACAGTTTCCGGAAATTATTGGGTATGTTGAAGGTAAAATTGATCACATCGGCAATACCGGTCGCACCGAATACCGTGGCGATAGCCCTAGCCTTCACGATACCAAGCAATCGCGATGCCAACGTGCAGATCATGATGACCAATGAGTTCGAGGCGGCGTCACGCGATGTATGGCGTTCGCTACTTGCCATAGTACCTTGCCAGATACGACCGTTTGAATTCGAGGAACCGGTCTTCAAGGATTGCTTGCCGTGTCTTCTCCATCAAATGGTACAGGTAGGTCAGATTATGTTCCGTAGCCAGCATACCGCCCAGCATTTCCCCAGCTTTGAACATGTGGCGGACATAGCCTCGGGAGTATTTTGTACATGCGGTGCATGTGCAGCCTTCCGACAACGGTCCGGTATCGAATTCATGGACAGCCTTTTTCATTTGGATCATGCCATCGTCGGTGAAGACCGAACCATTGCGTGCCGATCGGGTTGCGAGTACACAATCGAACAGGTCGATTCCGTTGGCTACCGCATCGAGAATATAGTCGGGAGAACCTATGCCCATGACATAGCGTGGGCGGTCGGTTGGTATGTATTCCGTGGTATAGGCGAGGAATTCGGAGAAAACCTCGGGGGTCTCCCCGACCGATAGTCCTCCGATGGCGATACCGGGAAAGTCGATCTCCGCTATGGCCAGCGCACTTTCCTTGCGGAGGTCCTTGAAGAAGTTGCCCTGTACGATACCGAACAATTTCCCTTCGAACCCTTCCAACGAATTCCAATGGTCATAGGACCGCTTTGCCCATGACCGTGTGATCTCCCAAGCCTCGCGTGCCTTGCGGTAGGTGATATCGGGGGCAGTGCAGACATCGAGGCACATGAGGATATCGCTACCGATGACCTGTTGAATATCTACGACCTTTTCGGGAGTCAAATGGTGCTTGGAGCCGTCTATATGGCTCTGGAAAACAACACCATCCTCCTTGATCTTCCTCAGTTGGGACAAGCTGAAGATTTGGAAACCGCCGCTATCCGTCAGGATATTGTGCTTCCAGTTGCTGAAGTTGTGCAATCCGCCGTACTGTTTCAACACCTCGATACCAGGTCTGAGATAGAGATGGTATGTGTTGCCGAGAATCAAGTTGTAGCCGATATCCGCGACGGCATCGTGGTACATTCCCTTTACCGTGCCATTTGTGCCCACCGGCATGAATGTCGGAGTAACGACATCGCCATGAGGCAAGGAAACTATGCCACAACGGGCCAAGCTGTTCTCATCCTGGTGTGTCTTTGTAAAAATCCTATCCATATCCTTTCAAATCCTTCTTGTAATCTGTATCACCACCGAAACAAGCGCAAGGACCGCTATCGGGGCCAAAGGTCCCAGCTCGGGAGCGTAGATACCTTGTTTGGCGAAAATCATGCTCACCATCTGCAGTACGAAAAACACGACTGCGATGGCCAGGCTGGCCAATATGCTCAGCACGAGTACATTTTTTCTCCAAGTGAAGACAGTAGAACAAGAAATGATGATGAGAATCAAGGGGGTGAGGTTACCAAAAACACGATTTGCCAAATCCGAGGCATAGAGCGCGTATTGGTTGGAGTCCATGAGTTTGATGCGTTGGATATACCTGAGCGCACTCTGCAGTTCCATGGTGGTGATATCCGCACTGAGGTTTCTGAACAAGGCCGGTTCCATGGTGATGCCTTCATTATGGTATTCTTCTTCCCGGCTGGCTTGGAGGACTGTTCCGTCAAGATCCAGCAAATATTTGCGGACATCCCTGAACACCCAATAGCTACCGTTGAAGGAGCCGCTGGTCGCATCGATGCGGGCATTGAGCCTTCCCTGCTCGTCTAGGACCACAAGAATCACCGATGTGATGCGTTGCTCGCTTTCATAATATCTTCCGGCATGCAAAACATACCTTCCCTCGGGTGATTGGAGCGTCACATTTCGATTGTCTCCAACCTGGCGTTCTCCGAAGACTTCCTTGGACAACCGGGCTTTTTCACGGGAAGCGGGAATCGCGACTTGTTCGGAGAAGAAGAACTGGAAGCATACCAGGGCTATTCCCAATACGATGATCGGGGCGACGATTCTCCTGAACGGGTACCCGATATTGGAGAGGATGATCATTTCATTGTTGGCATGCAGCATGGAGAGGAAATAGGTTGTGGCGAACAGCGCAGCTGGTCCCACTGCAAGTCCGATAGCTTGGGGAAGATAGAGGATGGTCAGCCGTCCGATCTGGGCATACGAGACACTGTAACTCATGTACCGCTCGAGATTGGAAAAGATATCGAACATCAACAATACTCCGGCGACCAGCAATACGGAGGTAGCGATCACGCGAAACATGGAAGAAAGGATATAGCGGTCCAATCTTTTCATACATGCCTCGATCGTAAAAGCAGAAGCGCGGAAATTGTTCCGATAACCAGGTTGGGTATCCAAATGAGAAAGCCCGGATTGATTGTCACATCGAGAATCTTGGTCTGGGCAAAGAAGAGGAGGAACCAGTAGGCGCTTGCGACTACCAGGCTCAAGCCGAACCCAAACAATCTGCCATGCTTGAGGCGTAGGTACGAGAGTGGGAAGGTGATGAATACCAGGACGAAGCAGCTGATGGACAATGCGATCTTCTTGTGCAATTCGGCCCGATAGTACTGGAGGTAGAAGTTGATGCTCTTCTGTTTTTCAAGTTGTGCCAATTCCTGTTGCAACGAAATGATCTTTTGTATCGTATCGCTTTGTACATCCAGGTCTTGTACAGAAACCGTGCGAAGCGTATCCGCAAGCTTCAGTTGGACAGTCCTGAGTTTGGCAAGTCGGATTTGCGTGTCCCGGTCGAGATCCGTCTTGCGGGATTCGATTGCATTCAGCAGGTCGCGCGAGCTGAGCTGGGATGGTGTCACATCGGTGAAACGGGAGACCTGGTTGCTGAAATCAAGATAGTAGGTCATGGAGTTTGCGTCGGCAAGGGAAAAGCCGTCCATGGAGGTGCCATTTGTACTGAGTACCACGGGATTATCCAATTCCAGCCTGTAGAGAAAGCTCTCGATATCCATCAATGTTACTTTTCCACCGGTTGCGCTGATAACCTGGCTGTCCGTATTCGAGGAAGTGTCGAACAGGACGAGCGATCCGATCGAATCATCCTGTACTTCTCCTGTAACCAAAATGATATCACCGATTTGGTTCACCGAATACGATTCCAATTCCATGGTTGGAAGATCCCGCAGCAATTGGGCATATATGGTCCTGAACTGCTGGTTGCTATAGGGCAACAGGACATCGGCAACGAGAAAGGTGCAAAGGGCAAGCACAAGTCCCATGATCGCTATGGGTTCGAACATCTTGCGCAGCGAAATGCCCGACGCGCGAAGCGCCAGTATCTCGTTGCGTTCCGACAAGTCGCCGATCACCATCGAGGCGGCACTCAGTGTCGAGAAGGGTATCGTATACAATAGGATTTGTGGGACGGACAACCCGACCAGCTTCACGACAGCCCAGATATCCACATTCTTCAGAAGAATGCGTTGGGCAAAGAGCAATAGTTGGTTTATGAAGAAAATAAAGAAGAAAAACAGGAAGGCAACCAACAATGATAGGAGAAACTCACGCAATACATACCTTCGTAGGATTGCATATGTGGAGACATTGCGTCTCTCCATACATCACACTCCTGTTGATCCGAACCCTTGTTCACCCCGCTCGGTATTGCTCGTGGTCTCAGTCTGGATAAAACCGCATTGCACGACTGGTGCTATGACCAGCTGCGCTATGCGTTGGCCGTGGCTTATCTCAAAAGGCTCGTTCCCATGGTTGATGAGAATCACCTTTACCTCACCCCGGTAATCGCTGTCTATGGTTCCCGGACTATTCAGTACGGTGACACCATAGCGGTTGGCAAGGCCACTTCGTGGTCTCACCTGTCCTTCATACCCATGTGGGATTTCGAGCACAAGTCCTGTAGGAACAAGTGCCCGTCCTCCCGACGATGGGATGGAAACAGGCCCTTCAGGAAGGAAAGCACACAAATCGGCACCTGCCGCTTCCTGGGAAGCATAGCAGGGCAACGTGGCGGATTCCGCCGCGACAACGTGTATGACCAATCCTGAAGGGTGCTTCATGGTTATTTCGACTCCTGCTGGTCCAAAGCGTCGACATAGCTGAGGTTCAGACGTCCCATCCTGTCGACTTCCATCAACTTGACCGGTATGACCTGGTTCACACTCAAAACATCGTTCACATTGTTTACCCGGGTCTTCGACAGTTTGCTGATATGGCACAAGCCTTCCTTGCCGGGAAGGATTTCAATGAACGCACCGAAATCCATGATCCTTTTGACCGTCCCGGTATAGATTCTTCCTACTTCAGGCTCTTCGACAATCGACTTGACCAAGTCGATAGCCTTCTGTGCACTCGCACTGTTCTTGCCGTAGATTGTCACCGTACCATCGTTCTCGATATTGATTTCGGCACCGGTCTGTTCGGCAATGCCTTTTATGGTCTTGCCACCGGTTCCAATCACCGCACCGATCTTCTCCTCGTCGACCTTCATGGTAAGGATCTTCGGAGCATATTCCGAGGTTTCCTTTCTGGAAGTCTTCAATGTCTGCTCCATGATCCCGAGGATATGCATGCGGCCGTCCTTGGCTTGGGACAAGGCTTTTGCCATAATCTCACGGGTAACACCGGCAATCTTGATATCCATCTGGAAAGCGGTGATTCCGTCACGGGTGCCGGCTACCTTGAAGTCCATATCGCCCAAATGGTCCTCTTCACCAAGGATATCGCTGAGAACAACATATTTGCTGTAATCGGCGCCTTCGGTGATCAAGCCCATGGCAATACCGGCTACCGGTTGGAGAATCTGCACACCGGCATCCATCAATGAAAGACAACCACCACACACGGAAGCCATGGAAGACGATCCGTTGGATTCCAGGATTTCCGATACGACACGTACGGTATAGGGGAAATCGACCTTCGATGGAAGCACTCCCTCAAGGGCCCTCTGGGCAAGATGTCCATGTCCGATCTCACGTCGGCCGGTTCCCATTCGTCCCGTCTCTCCGACACTGAATGGAGGGAAGTTGTAGTGCAACATGAAGTTGCTGAAATGCTTCTCGCCATCGATCGTGTCGAACATCTGCTCGTCACGGGCTGTGCCCAATGTGGTTGTGGCCAATGCCTGGGTTTCACCACGGGTGAACAGCGCACTTCCGTGGG
This sequence comes from Spirochaetae bacterium HGW-Spirochaetae-4, assembly GCA_002839335.1. GTDB lineage: Bacteria > Spirochaetota > Spirochaetia > Sphaerochaetales > Sphaerochaetaceae > UBA8525. The sequence continues at coordinate 18,418 of PGXU01000050.1, read as the reverse complement.
TTCTTGGAAGAACACCTACTTCACAGGATATGGGACGGATGGCATCGACTTTGCGTCCATCGGTGCGCAATCCTTCGTTCAAGATAGACGATCGGAGGATAGAATACTCGAGATCCTCGAACATGGCGTATACCTTCTCGGGTTTTCCACTGGCATCCAAGACGTCCTCGAATTTTTCGACCACAGTCTCCTTGACCTTAGCCAATGCTGCGTAACGTTCCATTTTTCCCTTCACGAAGCTTGCTTCCTTGTACAAGGGATACGCAAATTCACGAATCGGATCGAGGAAGGACAAGTCCTCCTTGATCTCCATGACCGGAAGCTTTTCCTTTCCGGCAATCTTGGCCAATTCTTTCTGGATACGGCACAAGTCGGCGATAACTGGTTGCGCGGTCTCGATAGCCTCGAGCATCATTTCCTCGGAAACCTGCTTTGCGCCACCCTCGACCATGGTGATTCCGTCTTCAGTACCGGCAACCACAATCTCCAACTGGGATTCCTCGATCTGCTGGAACGTCGGGTTGATAACATACGCGCCATCGATATATGCGACGCGAACCGCAGCGATAGGACCGTTGAAGGGAATGTCGCTTATGGTGACGGCTGCCGATGAGGCGATCATTGCAATGATATCGGGTGGATTGACCATGTCGGAACTGACAACGGTAGGTACGATTTGGATTTCCCGTCCGAACGCCTTGTCGAACAAGGGACGCATTGGTCGGTCGATCAAGCGACAAACGAGGATTTCCTTATCTTTTGGGCGGCCTTCACGTTTGAGAAAACCACCTGGGATTTTTCCGGCTGCATAATATTTTTCATTGTATTCGACTTGAAGGGGAACATAGTCGAGTGGGGTTTCCGGAGCCCGTCCGCTACACACGGTTGCGAGAACTGCACTACCCTCGTAATACGCATAGACTGCGCCATTGGCCTGCTTGGCCATTTTTCCTGTTTCCAGCACCAATTCGCCGGAACCGATTTTGATTCTTACTGATTTCATCATTCTTTCCTACTTCTTTTGTTCTTTGATTCTACTACGTATGGGTTGGGCTAGAAACGGAAACAGCCCCTGAAGTCCCGCAAGGGAATTCGGAGCTGGTCCAATTCAATACCCAATACCCTTCAATTATTTTCTCAACTCAAGCTTCTGGATAAGATCGCGGTATCTATTGACATCGCTATTCCTTATGTACTTGAGCAGTCGGCGACGGGCACCAACCATTTTCAACAAACCACGACGGCTAGCGTGGTCTTTCGGGAATTGCTTGAAGTGATCTTGCAAATCGCGAATACGTGCGGTAAGCAATGCGACCTGAACTTCGGCAGCTCCGGTGTTTGTTTCTGATCCGCCGTACTCGGCGATGATCTGGGCTTTCATCTCTTTTGTCAACATACTTACGTCAACTCCTTTACAAATTGCAAATTGTCATACCGTACGGCTTGTACCGAACCTGCATGGAAAACGCTTGGCGCCGGGGAAGTCATGCTGGTCAATGTAAGAAACTCTTCATCGATCAAGGCAATCATCTTCCATTCCGACCTGTTGGCCATGACCAGTACAGTTTCGTACACTCCCGGTGGCGGCAGGAGCTGTACAAATGAACCGATCGGAAATCGCAGGGGGTATTCGTTGTTCCTGGAAGGTATATGGGCCAAGTCCACCGAATAATTCCTGCCGAGTTGTGCCGGAACTTCCGACACAGTACCCTTGGTGAGGGTGATACGCACCAATGTGCTGCTGTCATCCGTCCCATCGTTCAATTTATACATATCAGGCACACATACGGAAGCACCTTCAGTATACTTGGGAACAATTTCCTGCAACTCCACCACACCAGTATCGGCATGGGAACCGCAACGAAAATTCTCCCCTACAACAATGGCTTGGACATCGAACATTCCGCAACAGCGGGCGATGAACTCCTCTCCTGTCAGTTTACTGAAATCGGGAGAAAAGTCAATCACAACCAAATAATCAACTCCAAGGTTGGAAAAGAAATCGGTGCTTTGCCGCAAACTCATCAACGGTTTGTCAAACGGATTCCTGCCCATCATCGTCTTGGGATTTTGGGCGAAAGTTATGACGACAGTTTTCCAATCCCCATGGGATCTTGCCAGCGAAACCGCGGCTGATATGATTCGTTGATGACCGAAATGGAGGCCATCGTAGACCCCGATCGACAAGACCGATTTCGTATGTACGAGTTCTTGTGAAGAGGACAGTTGGTCAAAATCATGTATTTCCATTATTCCGACTCCATACAGGGCAAGGCCATCACCTTGTTGGGAAAACCTTGGTTATCCAACCCGACAATTGCCAATAGGTGCCCGGCTTCGTCGGAAACCGTTGCATAGCGATCGGTTTCCTGTACATTCGATACCATGATACTACCTTCGGGAGGCAGATTGCCATAGGTAAGGCGCAAGGAGGCTTCCGCCGAGACGGTAAGTTGCCCCATATGCCCGATCTTGAGCAATCGTTCACGACTCGAATCCGCGTGTGCCTGCAACGCAGCGGTATCCATCGGATCCACGGCATCTTCCAATGGGAAGGGGCCTATCATGGTCCGTTCCAATGCCACCAGATGGGCTCTTGAACCACAGGCCACCGCGATATCACGAGCCAAGGAACGGATATAGGTGCCTTTTGAACAATGTACGGATAAGACTAGGCGAGGAGAATCCCAAGAGAGTATCGAAGCCGAGTAAATGGTGATTGATCGGGAAGGAATGTCAACGTCCTTTCCCTCCCTAGCCAACCGATAGGCACGTTTGCCATTCACATGGACCGCGGAATAGGTAGGTGGAATCTGGTCGATTGTTCCGACGAATTGTTGGGCGACAACCGATTCTATTGTCTCGAGGGAAGGGATGGGCCCCGAGGCTACCACCTCCCCTTCGGGATCCAACGTGCTGGTTTCGTCCCCAAACTCGATTGTGGCTATATAACGTTTGTCCATATTGGATAGCAGCGGATTGAGTTTGGTGAACGAGCCGGTAAGCACTATCATGAGGCCTTCGGCAAACTTGTCCAACGTTCCGGCATGCCCCACCTTCTTTCCCAACGTCCGTTTGACCGGTGAGAGTGAGGAAAAGGATGTGATGCCCGGGGGCTTGTACAATAACAACAACGAGGACTTATTCTTCATTTTTCACATTGAGACTATCTATCAGGTCGTTCATGGCCTGCGCCTCCCGTATGGAGGTGTCGGCTTTGAACGTAAGTCGAGGAGTATTGCGGGTCTTCATGAGTGCTCCCAACCGTTGCTGTATGAAACCTGCCGCACTTTGGAGTGCCGCGACAGATTGTTCCAGCTTGTTGTCCTCGACAAACGAGGAGACCCAGACGGTCGCATATGCCTTGTCCCTGGAAAGCGTCACTTGACTGACGGAAACAAAAGGACTGAGCCCGTGGTGTTTTATTTCACGGGTCACAATCATTGTGCTGATGGTCTCCTGGATACGGGCTTCAAGCCGCTGATGTGTATAATCACTCATTCGCTTTCAACTTCTTCGCAACTTCAATGACATCAATGACTTCAAGGATGTCACCTGATTGCAGGTTCTGATAATTCTCGATTCCGATACCACATTCAAAGCCGGCCGCCACATCCTTGGCATCGTCCTTGAACCTCTTGAGCGAGGTGATCTTGCCGGTATGTATCTTTATGTTGTCACGGATCACATGGACCTGCGCATTGCGCCTGACCTTTCCGTCCGTAACGTAACATCCGGCGATCACGCCGATTTTCGGTACTTTGAATATATCTCGGACTTCGACTTGACCGATAACAATTTCTTTCCGCTCCGGGGCAAGCATGCCTTCCATGGCATCCCTGATATCGTCGACCGCATCATAGATGATGTTGTACTTGCGGATTTCGATCTTTTCCTGTTCTGCCAGGACCTGGGCACGTGGTGTCGGTCTGACATTGAATCCCAAGACCAAAGCACTGGAGGCGATCGCCAAGTTTATATCGTCTTCGATGATCGCACCTGCTGAAGCCCGGATGACATTGAGTCTGATATCCTCGTTGGAAAGTTTCTCCAATGCATTCTGGACCGCTTCGACAGAACCCTGCACATCACCTTTTATGATGACATTGAATTCTTGGATCGAACCATCCTGCATCTTGTCGAAAATATTGTCCAACGTGACTTTCTTGACGTTCTTCGCTTGTCCTTGCCGCTCCAATTCCTGGCGCTTGCCACCTACTTGCCTGGCTTGCTTTTCATTCTCGGTGACCTGGAACGGATCGCCTGCTCCTGGAATATCGCTGAGACCGATTATCTCGACAGGAGTCGCTGGACCAGCTTCGGTAATCCTATTTCCATGGTCATCGACCATGGCACGGACTTTACCAGGATAGATACCTGCGACAAAGTTGTCTCCAATACGGAGGGTTCCGCGTTCCACGATAATCGATGCCACGATACCGCGTCCTTGGTCGATACGCGATTCGAGGACTTTACCTTCGGCCCTGACACTTGGATTGGATTCCAACTCCAACATTTCGGCCTGAAGGAGAATCGAGTCGAGCAATTCATCGATACCGATCTTTTTCAGAGCGGAAATCTCACAATACAAGGTACTGCCACCCCAGTCCTCGGGCATGAGTCCGTGATCACTCAATTGTTGTTTGACACGATCCACATTGGCTTCTGGAAGGTCTACTTTGTTCACCGCGACAATAATGGGGACTTTCGCCGCCTTCGCGTGGTCGATCGCCTCGATCGTCTGTGGCATGACACCATCGTTCGCAGCGACTACCAGGACAACGATATCGGTAACCTGAGCTCCACGAGCACGCATCATGGTAAATGCAGCGTGTCCAGGAGTATCGAGGAACACCACATCGCCCTTGCCGGGCAAGGTGACCTTATAGGCACCTATATGCTGTGTGATTCCACCGAATTCCCCACCAACCACATCGGTCGAACGTATCGCATCGAGCAATTTCGTCTTACCGTGGTCGACGTGACCCATGATTGTGACGATAGGTGCCCTGTTCTGCATGTCTGCAGGTTTGTCTACATCCACAGCTATGAGGGTTTCGTCATACAGTGAAACCAAATTGACTTCACAATTGTATTCGCTAGCTATCAATGTGGCGACATCGGAATCGATCTGTTGGTTGATGGTGACCATCATACCCATTTTCAACAATTTGCCGATGACTTCGGAAGCTTTCAGGTTCATCTTCTTGGCAAGATCCGAAACCGTGATGACTTCCATGATATCGATTTTTTTGGGTATTGGATTCGCACGATGCTGATCCTTCCGCTTGATCTGGAAATCACGTTCATTGTCCCGATCGGGCTTCGAGAAATCCTTCTTCTTGCGGTATACCTTTTTCGCTGGCTTCTGTGCCAATGGATCCACAGGAGCCGACGGAGCACCACCAGGGCCTCCTGAACGGGGTCCCCTGCCGGCAAATCCACCGCCGCCACCCGGACGTCCGCCACCGCCACCAAAGGGTGGCCTGCCGCCTCCACCGCCATACGGCGGTCTTCCAGCACCGGGACCACTCCGTCCAGGACCATTGTATGGGGGTCTGCTACCTGGAGGACCACCTTGCGGCCTATAGCCTCCTGGGCCTCCCGGACCACCGGTACCTTGGGGCCTGTAGCCACCAGGGGCACCACTTCCACCTTGCGGCCTATAGCCACTGGGTGGACCTTGATAGGTCGGTCGTGTTCCAGCATCGCTATTGCGATTGGCATAACCACCGACCTGCCCTACTTGCCGGGGTCCTCCGGTGGTACCCTGTTGGGGGCTTCTGGGAGGAGCCGGGTTATTCTTCCGCCATTCCGCATGTGCATGCGCTGTCTGCCCTTGTCCCGGAACGGGAGGAAGGTTTTTCGGTGCATGTACTACCGGAGTGGAAGGTCCCGCATTCGGAGTCCTACGAAATGGATGTTCCGATTTCTTGGATGCAGGTCTTTCGGAAACCTGTTTTGGGTTCGTTTGAGGAGATTCTTCAACGGAAGTTTTCTCTGAGGTCTGTTCAGGAGCCTTTTCAGCTTGGACAGGAGCCTTCTCTTCAACCTGTTTTTCAACCGGTTTTTCTATAGGTTTGGCTTGAGGCCTGACCACAACGACCTTCTTTTTCACCACAACCACTTTTTTCTTCTCAACAGGACGCGAAGATTCGGCCTCGTTCTGTGACGAAGGTTGTACGGCACTAGGGGCCGTTCCACGCGCATGCTTGATTAAGGTTGTCTTAGGTTTCTTATCTTCTTCCGTCATAGTTTCTTCCAATTACTCCTCGTCTACTTCCACTTCTTCGAAACTCAACCCGACACCACAATTGGGGCAACTTGTCATGTCCGGTGTCAATGTATGGCCACATTCTGGACAGAGGAACTGCTGTTCGATTTCCGAATCATCCTCTTCTTCCACGATGTCAACATATTCTCCGAGGACGCTGTGGATCTGACGTACCTCGTCTTCAGTAATATCACCAAGACTCCCAATGTCTTCTTCTGTAAGATTGACGAACTCTTCAACAGTGTAGATGTCATGGAATTGCAGTTTCTCAACCAATTCCTTAGCCAGCTCCTGTATGTCGCCGAGCATCATCTCACCCTCTTCCTCTTCAAAGAATTCGGGTTCGGCAGCAGGCATATCGTTGAACAAAGCATCGACACGTTCTTTTGTTTCGACATCGAGATCCATTTCACGATACTGGTCAAGCGTCTTTACGTCAATGATCCAGTCGGCAAGTTTATTCGCAAGCCTGACGTTTATTCCCTGTTTTCCAATCGCCAGCGAGAGTTGGGAATCCTCCACAACGGCAACAGCAGTACGCTTGTTCTCGTCGAGAATGACTACACGTTTGATCTCAGCGGGTGAAAGACAGTTCTTGATATACTCCATGGGATTGGGATCGTATCTCAACACATCGATACGTTCCCCTTCCATTTCACGCATTATCGTCTGTACGCGGATACCCTTGAGACCGACACAAGCACCGACTGGATCAAGATCGGTGCGATGCGAGAATACCGCCACTTTCGTGCGATATCCCGGTTCGCGTACAATCTTGTGGATCTCAATCGAATGGTCGTAGATCTCAGGAATTTCGAGTTCGAACAATTTCTTCACGAATTCCGCGTGGGTCCGCGAAAGAACAACACGCAATTGGCCATGCTCGGGTTTCTCAACCTGGTACACATAGCACTTGATCTTGTCATTCTTGCGATAGATTTCCCGGGGGCTCTGATATTTCTTCGGCAGAATACCTTCGATCTTACCAAGGTCGATGAACATGTCACCGTTGTTTTCACGTTGGTAATAGCCGATGATCATTTCACCTTCTTTTGTCTTGAACTCAGAATAGAGGGTATCCTTCTGAATCTCCCGAAGGTCCTGCTTGGCTTTTTGCTTGGCACTCTGAACAGATATCCGATCGAAAGTCTTAGGATCGATAGGAATCAACACTTCATCGCCAATATCGCAATCCTCATGGAGTTCACGGGCATCCGTAAGTGAAATCTCATCGAATTCACCGTCGAATTCATCGTCTTCCACGATCATTTTTCTTGCGAACAATTGCACATTGTCGTGTTCTTCGTTGAACTCGACCACAGCATTGTCGCTTGTTCCGAATTTGCGCTTGTATGCGGCAAGCAATAAACCTTTTATGGTTTCGAGCACAAGATCCTCACTGATCCCCCGCTCATTTACAAGAGTGCGTATCGCCTCTCCCAAATCATTGGACATTGTTACATATCCTCCCATGCGTATGCTAATTTGGCCTTATGAACATGGCCGTACGGAATATGATATTCTTCAAGTTCTTCCTTGGCATCCTCGATCCTTGCCTTTGAAAGCACGATCTCGCTGCCATTGTCTTCCGAGATGATCCCTTCCACCCAAGCACTACAACTGCTGTCATAAACCCGACAACGTTTTCCGGCGAACAGTGAAAATTCGTACAGATCCCTAAAAATCCTTTGTACACCAGGAGTGGATACCTCGAGGTCGATGTTTCGCTCTCCCTCCAACAAACTTATTCTTGGAAAAATGATACGATGGGCTTTAGCACATTCGTTGATTCCTGCGGTATGTTCGTTGTTGGTGACTGTCACCACTATGTGTGTTTCATCCCGATGGTCATCCCTTCGTACATCGACCACCACCAACCCGATAGGATTGAGGACAGCCGAGAACTCCTTGAACAATGCATCGTTTCTAATGATATTTTGCAAGCTAACTCCAAAAAAAAGGGATCGGCTTCTGCGATCCCCAAAAATCAATACTAACTGTGAAAAGCCTAATCCATTTGGCAACTATTGTCAATCCATGGCCAAACAAAGTCCCAGGATGCGTATGTCGACGATTCCGGCAACCAGGGAAATGCATGTGTCCAAGGTGGATCCGGTAGTCATGACATCGTCGATCACAAAAGCGATCTTACAAGAATTGAGCAAGGCAAGTTCTTTCCGACCGAACCTTGCCTTCAATCGGTACGATCGTGAAGACTCGATTTCCCTTTGCTGTTTTCCCAACATCTTCAGTTCGCCTCTGCCTTGCCGTTCAAGCACTTGTATCAGGTTGAGTTTCGGATTGGCAGACAATGCCCTTCCCACCAATACCATATGGTCCCATCCTCTGGTTCGACGGCTACGTTCGCTACACGGTACGGGAATAATCGCCACTGGTGTTGTGTTTTCCACCATTCTCTCAATTTCACGGGACATCAGGGTTGCGATAGGTTTGGCCAAACCGCGAATCCCTGTTTTCTTGTAGCGGATAACCAGTTGCCTGAGATCTCCAGTATAGGGGCCGACACGAATGACCATCCGGTTCTTCCCTGCATGTAGGCACACCGCATGCTCATGAAGCATCGGAGCCCCACATTTGTCGCACTTGGCATACGTATGCATTTGGTGTGTCGACTGTAAAACGCCTTTCCAGCATGGTTCGCACAAGTTTTCCTGAATCAGGGTATATCTTCCACATGCTTGGCAGATTCCGTATGCAATATCCATATGGGATACATTCCGGGATATCGTCTATTGCTTCAATCTGTCTGGGAGAGTTCCTCTTGCAGCTGTGCGAGGAATTGCATTGCCTCGAGCGGGGTCGAAGCTTCCAGTGGATACTGGCGAATCTGTTCGAGCAGTCCATCATGGCGGCTATCAATCAACGGTCCTTCAGATACACTGCCGGTAAACAAATCCAACTGCATGGCATTTCCCGCGAGGGAATAGTCGGCGAAATGCTGCTTTTGAAACTGTGCGGCACTACGTATGACTTCCATTGGAATCCCTGCCATTTTCGCGACATGCAGCCCGTACGAGCTATCGGCAACCCCTGATTGAATCTTGCGCAGGAATATGATGTTTCGCTTCGATTCGGCAACCGCGAGGGTGAGCAATTGCATTCCCGAAGTATCCAACATGGTCAGTTCGTGATAATGGGTGGCGAAAAGTGTCTTCACGCCCATCGCCACCATCGAACGCATGACCGCGTAGGCGATCGACATGCCGTCCTGGGTGCTGGTCCCCCTCCCGATCTCATCCATGATCGCAAGCGAGCGCGGTGTTGCGGTTCTCAGGATAAAGGCAGCCTCTTGCATCTCTATGAGGAATGTAGACTCCCCCCTGGCAAGGTTGTCACTCGCTCCCACACGGCAAAACAACTTGTCCGCAAGGCCGATGCGGGCCATAGTCGCCGGCACGTAGGAGCCAATATGGGCAAGCAGGACTATCAATGCGTTCTGCCGCAGATAGGTCGATTTTCCAGCCATATTCGGACCGGTTATCAGGCAGAACCGTTCGTCACCGGCTCCCATGGACAACCCATTGGCGACAAATTGACCTTTGCCCATATTCTGCTCGACTACAGGGTGTCGGCCGTTCTCTATGACCAGCTGGGTATCATCCAGTATTTCGGGTTTGCAATACTGGTGTATCCTTGCCACCTGGGCCAACGATTGGAGACAATCCAACGTGGAGAAGAATTGTCCGAGACTGAGAAGCGATGCGGTAAGCTCCGCGGTACGTGAAAGCAATTGTTCGAACAGTTCCCGCTCCAGTGTTTCGGCCTTTTCTCCACTTGCCAGGATTTCCTGTTCCAATTCGATCAGCTCATCGGTGGTATACCGTTCCGCATTGACCAATGTCTGTTTTCGATAGAACCAGGTGGGAATCTTGTTTCCGTGGGTCTTTGGAACTTCCAGATAGTGTCCGATAATCCTGTTTTGGGATAGCTTGATCGTTGGAATCGAGGTCTCTTCCTTGATACGGTTGACATAGATCTCCAGATTCCTGGCTCCATGGTTCGTCAAGCCACGCAACCTATCCAATTCGATATTGTAGCCTTGACGGACCACACGGCCCGGATTATATGGTCCTTGGCAATCCTCACGTATGGCAGCCAACAGTGTTTCCATGAGCGATACCAACTCCGACATCGCCGAATCCCGGAGATGGTCCCCCAGCAGCGTACGGTAATAGTCGGAATTCCGTTCAGTCAATTCGAAAAATGTTGCGATCGATTGTTGGATTGCTACCAGGTCCTGGGGATTGGCCCGATGCATAGCGACGCGGGTCGCCAACCGGGAAAGGTCCCGTGTGCCACCGAGCAGTGTACGGATTCTCTGATGCTCGGCAGATTCGGCGATGAACCAAGTCACCCATTCCTGTCGCCTCATGATATCCTCGCGTGTTGCCAAAGGAGATGCGATCCACGATTTCAGTAGCCTTGCCCCACCTGTGGTACACGTCTTGTCCATGGAACTGAACAAGGTCCGGGCAGACGAACCTTCCTGCAAGTTTGTCAGCAACTCAAGGTTCCTACGGGTGGACTCATCGATGAGAAGTGTTTTTTTCCTATCGACCTTATGAAACGTATCGATATGGGAAAGCGAAGCCTTCGATGTTTCCAGGATATACCTGAACAGTGCTCCGCATGCATGCAACTCGGTATCATCGGGTGATAGTCCGAATTGTTTCAATCCGACGGTTCCCACATGTTCGGTCAACAATGAGAATCCTTGGCTTTTGGCGAAGTACCACGACGGCAGTCGGGTTTTCATGACTTCCTGCTGGTCGATCACTTGGGCATACTGTTGATTGGAGAAATAATCCTCCTCATGTACCAGGATTTCACGTGGAGACAATTCACCGAACAGGGCACGCAGGGAATCGAACCTATCCTCGAGTGGCAGCAGGACCATGGAGAATACACCGCTGGAAAGTTCGCAATACGCACACGCAATTTCTTCTTTCGTGAGAAACACGGTGAGAATGTAGTTGTTGGTGGCCGCATCGAGGAATTCGTCCTCGATAACTGTACCGGGTGTTATTGTTTGGACTACCTCACGTCTGGCAATGGTCCTGTTCGCGCCAGGCATTTCCACCTGCTCGCAAACAGCTATCTTCTTACCCGCATCTAGCAAACGTTTGATATAGTTCTTCGAGGCATGGTATGGAATCCCGCACATGGGAACGCCATTTCTCGCCGTAAGGGTCAGATTGAGCAGTCGCGACACCTCTTTGGCATCATCCATGAACATTTCATAGAAATCGCCCAACCGAAAGAACAACACCTCTCCCTGATGCGCCTGCTTCAGTTCGAGGTACTGTTCCATCATGGGCGTGGTAGTCTTGCCCTCCATGGTCACCTGGCTCAATAGATGCTTGTGGTTATAGCCAGAACCAGCTTCAAACCACTATCGGGGTTGTCTGCGTTGCGGAATATCGCTCCTGGCTCCCATTGGAACCCGCTATCACCAACATTTATGGCATTCTTGACCAGGTACAGTCCCAAGGGGAATCCGGGGATCTTCAGACGAATACCGAGACCTGCGGCAAAATACCAATCCAAGGGGGTGCTTCCTACAGTCTCCAGACTCAAGGAACCTCCGGTGGCACTTACGAATGCCTCGCCCCATAAGACGTTCTCGGCTATCTGGATACTGAATTCCAGGGAAGAATCCCAGAGGAACTCGAAATAGAATTCCGGTGTGATACCACGGGCTATGGTAATACCGTCGATATACAGATATTCGTACTTCGAAGCGCTGATTCCGGATATCCATGTACCGCTCCAATCTCCACCTTGGGGGAAGTATTGGTCGAACATGAATGAAACCGTGCTATTGAGACTTATCACACCTGGTGTCGGTTTCTCTCCTGGGATTTCAAAAATCTTGAGGAACGCCGAGGCACTGGTTGAGGATCGCATGTAATTGGACAATCCGCCAAGGATACCACCGGCATACACAAGACTTTGGTTCACCGTATACCCTTTTGTGGTGTTGTTGATCAGATCACGTCCATCCCAATTGACCGAGAAACCGATCCTGTTCGAGAATTGCCAGGATTCTCCATATTTTCCGATCAGATAATCGTACGGGGTATAGATGTCCGTATCGAAATATGCACGGTTGAGGGTAAAGGTAGGACCGACCGAAAGCGACAATCTACCCGGATCGAACACAAAGGTATACCCTGTCGTATAGCCCAAGGAGACCTTGTAATAATCGTACGGCATGAGGAATTCGGAATCAGGTGTAGGCGAACCATCCGCAACCCATGCATCGTAACTGGTGTACGGATATGGATACGCTTCATTGTCCTTCAACTCGGTGGTCGGAGAGTGGTCTCCCAGGATCCTTCCATTGGAATACGTGCTACGGTTGAAGGAGAGGTTGAATGCATTGCTCCAACGCTTGTCCTTCACCCATGTGTCACGGAACGACATGGTGGCCGTCTGGGAGTCGGGAGAGAGTTCGGTCATAATCTCGAGATCCCTACCCGTTCCTCCAATATTGGTATCGGACCAGGACAGGAATCCACTGACAGGGAACCCTTCGACATTACCTCCGAATGTTGCGCCGAAACCGATATTCATCTGGTTGCCTTCGGTCACCTCATACGTAACCACCAACGAGTTTTGTGCGGTTCCGTAGCTGATCGAAGGTACGACATCGGTAAGCAACCCGGTATTGTAGAGGTTTTGGGCACTTTTGATATACTTGTCTTTACTGAAAATATCTCCGGGTTTCAAGGAAAGTTCACGCTCAAGCACATACGGCTTTGTCTTGGTAAGTCCCCTGATGATTACTTCCTCGACCGTAGCTTGTCCCCGTTCGACGATCGTGACTGTATAGGTGATCGTTTTTGCGTCGGTGTTGCGCTCCTCATTGATATCTATCGTGTTCTCCACATACCCTTCGTTCCAATACAGGTCGGCGACTTTTCCTATCTCGGATTGAACTTTCGAGATATCGAGGACACTTCCCTCTTTCATGGTAAGCAAAGCATATACTTCATCGTCGCTATACACGGTATTTCCGGTGACCTTGATACCACCGAGATACCAGACTTCGCCCTCTTCGATTACAAATACCACCCGCAATTTGCGGATTGCCGCGTTTTCATCGGGAATATCCTCCAATCGAACATCGGATATCTTGGCATCGATATAGCCGCGCTTCTGGTACACCAGTTGCAGGGCTTGTGAATCCGAAGCGATTTTTGAAGCCACATAGTTTCCAGAATTGAAGAGGGACTGGACCTTCGAGGATATCTCTTTTTGCAACACGGAAGTGCCGATGCTCGAGTTTCCTTCGAATGCGATCTCCCCAATCTTGGATTGTCTGCCCTCCTGAATAGTATAGGTGAGGTCAAGTTGATTGGTCGACTCGTCGATCGTATAGGCAGAGTCGATTGCGACATCGGCATAACCACGTTCCAAATACAGGGATTGCAGTGATTCCTTTCCAGCGTTGACTCTACTCAATGAGAGGAATTCTCCAGTTTCGACAGTGAGGTTCTCCTCCAACAGCTTGGTTTTCAAACCCGAGTTGCCTGAGAATGCTATGGAACGGATAACCGGGAGTTCTGTAAAGACGAAATCTATGTAAAGGTCGTTGCCGGTCGTGCCACCACGTTTGGCCTCGGCACTGAATACGCTGAATTTCAACAGTTCGTTGAGCTTTACCTCGATCTCACGATAGAGTTGCTGATTGAAGGTTTTTCCGATATACGGATAGGTGAGATCGTCCAATGTATCCGAGGAGACATTCTTCAGTCCTTGATAGGTGAATCCACGGATAGGTTTGTTCAAATACCATTCGAATTCCGTCAACTTGAACGTGAGTACGATTCCTTCTGTCAAACTGTCGGTTACATACGAGGAGACGACATCAACCCTATCATACCCTTTTGTCTGGTACAGGCGTTTGATGGCTTGCACCGCCCTATCCAACGATGCGGTATCGAACATACTTCCCGTTTCAAGCGAAATTGCCTTTTTCAATTCTTCGGTCGTTGCCACCTTGTTACCGGTGAAAATTATGGAAGTCAGTTTTTGACGTTCGACGAATTCTATATAAACGATCGTCTTGTCTGTGGACCCGTCGACGCGGGCAGGAATCAATTCCACATCCAGGAACAAGTCGGTCTTCATCAGATTGTTTCGCAATGAATCCATGGCACTCTGTTCATAGGGTGTATCGACAAGTGGTGCGACAAGCGGATCGATGGTCGCGGGATCGACCGATTGCAGGTCCACATAGACAAACTCCTGGATCGGCTTGCCGATCCACCAAGCTTCCAATGCAGAAGGTTCGGCAGCCGCGAGTGGAAAGACGAATGACAATATCATGATAGGCAATATAAATTTCCGCAGCATGTAGACTCCTTTTAGAACTCGAATCGCTTTGTTATACTGAATCCCATAGTATCGAATAAATCGAAAACCGACAACTCTTCAGGTTGTGTGAAGAAACTGAACGTTGCCAAGGGATTCGACCATTCTATACTCAGTTCCGTATCAATCTTCAAATCGTCTGCGAGGAATGAAGTACTCTGGCCCAGCACATCCTGTCTGAAGTGGAGCATCCCCTGCAAGTAGAACTCATCCAACAGGTATTTGCCGATATACATGGTCGTATTGTCCAGATAACGGGCTATCGGACTGACCGATGTATCCGCGGCTATTCCAGGGAGAGCTTCGAACAGTATGTTCTGCAACAGGTTGGTTCTGATAGTGAATACATCCAAACCCAATGCTTCACGTATGATTTTGGAGAATCCGAGGGAAATCGTCGTATTCTGCAGGATACCGAGGCGGGAGAATACATCTGTCGCAGCCGAGGCAACAGAGACAATCGATTGCAATCCGCTATCCCCAGCAGTCCCGGCCGCGACGATATTCTGCCCGAGCAATTCCAGGATCTCATTGGTCGAACGTAGCGGGATCGACTCGAACCGGGGATTCAAGTCGAGGAAGCTGGAATCCTGCAATACGAGGAAAATATCTATCCTATTGCCATCCGCATCGAATTCACGCAATCGTGCCCGCAGACTGAGCGTCGGCAATACATCGGTGGTGAGTCCATTGCCGATAGGCGGAAATTTGAGCGAACCTTCGGTAATATAGAAATTTTTCTGGACATAGAATATCTCGCCACTCCTGAATGCCAATTCGCCCGAAAAGGAGGTGGTCATCAGCGGTGCTTGCACGACAATACCCACCTGCTGTTCATCGGCGAAGGTGGCCCGAAGGATAGGCGCTTCCTCATTGGGAAAAATAAACGAGACATTTCTCCCGGTCCGCAACGTCATATCTATGCTTGTCCTCGCTTTATCCACGAACCACGAGGGAGGTGTCGGGGTTCCGAACGAGATCTCTCCATCGGAAACGGTGACATCTCCATACAAGGATTCCTCTGTCGGGGTCCCATCGATCGAAAAACTCCCGGACACCATTGCCTCTACATTGATATCGATGGCATACATGGGAATCCACAACGATACGGGATCCTCGGTTCCCAGGATATCGATCCTATAGTGGGGAATTCCCCAGCGTTCTATCGAGGCTTCCAGCTGGGCAACTGCCTGGGTACTCCGCCCCGACTCGTGTACTGCCGATACCGGAGATGCTGCGACGGAGGCAAGGTTCTCAGAGACGGTTATGATGGGATTCTTGAGCGAGAAGTGTTCTCCAGGTGTCCAGAATGTCTTCAATTCAACCGAATTCGCGTAGAGGGTTCCGAAATAATCGGGATCGCCGAGCGGTCCTTCAATCAACAGCGAGCCGTGCACGACTCCTGAATTGAAGGCGAGTATGGGTTCGAGGAACAGGGAGTTGAGAAATCTCATATCAAATGAAATGTTCTGGATATCGAGTGAAATCCTTTGCGAATCCACCACACCCGTAACATGAATGGGAATGGGAAACCCCTCCTTCGCAAGCAGTGACATGTCGCCTGAACTGAAATCGTAGGATCCGTCCAATGTCCCGTTCTCCATCGGGACGATTGACAATACATTGCCTGCATAGCGAATCTCATGGATCCCTTTATTCCACTCGATATCACCCAGCAACCGGGTGTCATCATGGGAAATCGTAACTGGAGGGATAGCGTCCCGCAGTTGGGACAGATTCGACATCCAATCGAAAAAAGAACCGCTCGGAGCAAGTTCGGTTGTCGCGACGATAGAAGTTGTGGTGGTCGCATCACGCCAGGTAATGGGGGATTCGAGTGAGAGGTCGGCTTCAAGCGTGGTCCCACCGTCGTACACGGACGAGAATTCGGGAACAGTTACGGAGAGGTTGCCGGATGTGTAGATTCCGTTTTCCACCAGGATCGCTTCATTGTCGATTTGCAGATCGAACGACAGGTTCGACTTCGCCATACCACCAAAGTCTAGATTGGTTATCGCATGGGCGAACGTATGGTCTTGCAGATCGGATTCACCGACGAGGGTAAAATCGAAGAGCGCATCAGGTTCTAGGATATTGAATCTTCCTACAGGGAAATTCGAGATTGTCCAGGAGCCTTTGGATACGGAAGGTGTTTCTTCATCTGGGAAAACCGAGATATGGATGGATTCACCTGCAGTACCATCCAATTTCAACATGATCGAAAGATTGTCGGCATTGCGGGAAAATAGGGATTGCAGGGATTCGTTGTGCACAGACAGGAATCCGGAAAGAATTCCGTATCCATCCTCATAGGCTATCGACCCGATTTGCAATTGTGTCGGGTCGGCATCGATCGACATGGTCAGTGACCAGGGGTCCATTGTTCCCCAGGAAAACCCCGATAAGGATAATTTCTCGGAGTTGACGATAAACAGCCCGTCGGCTATGGAAATATCGGCTCCGATGGCTCCATCGAGAATCCCCTGACCCCGCAACGTATCACCACCGATGGCAGGTGGAAGCGGCAAATCTTGAAAATCGATTCCCAAGGTGATGTGGCCAGGTTCGGAGATGACATCGACAGCTGCATCGAGATTGTCAGATTCCAGGGTAACTAGCCCTTTGGTGACATCGAATCGTAAATTCACCGGATAATCGGCTCCCGGTACCGAAAGGACAGCATCGGCTGTGAGCACATTGTCCTCTGCCCAAGATATTTGTCCATCAAGACTGGACCCGGACAGTTTCGGGGAGGTTATGCCATATCGATATATTTGCGATGCCGCTCGCTCGAAGTCTGCAGCCACAATGGTATCGCCCCGATCCACACTGCTGATATCCAAAGTTCCTTCCGGAACGAGTCTCTGCCTGTCTATCTTGCCATCATACGAAAGCCGGTACCCTTCTGTGGTGAAGGTGGCCAGATCTATGGTGAACGAATCGGGATCCATGGTCCCTGCAAGGGTTGTCGCTATGTTGAACCGTTGTTCATCCACAGCGAGATTCGCAATTCCGATTTCTGCTGTCGCCCGGCCTATCGAACCGTCCCGTTTCGATTGCAGGTTCAGGTTGCCTTCGAATGTGGTCTCGGCTACCAGCAAAGCACCGATTGTGGGAGACAACGAGTCGACCACCGACATGAGTGGGTATGGCGAGAATCCGTTGAGTCTGATCGACAATCGTGCCTGCTCGGATCCGAAGTCATAGTCGAACGAAGATTGTACTCCCGGTAGATAATCGAGCTGGGCAGATAATTGTTCCTCTTCGCGGTTTGTGTATATGAGGTTTCCCTCGAGGTACCCGGGTAAGCCTTGGCTACCGATATTTCGGAAAACGCCTTGGGCTTGAAGGATTCCTGCAGTTTCCGAGAATGCGATATCACCCGAAACTTCTGCTGTGACATGCTGTAAATGGTTGATCGCGGTATCGGCACGCAACAAGAAGCTCGACTCGGCGTTCGATTCTTCCAGTTCGCTATTGCGTATGACGAGGACATGGGCTTCCTCCAATTCGGCTGCATGTATATCCTCGAGCCCCATGTCGAGCAGTTGGGACAAAAATGGGATATCCATGAGCCGGATACGCTCGGAGCCTAGTCGAATCGAGCTGATATTCCCGAACGATGAAATATCGAACAACGGTCGTGCGATATCAACCAGTTGCCTGTCCTCCAATGAAACGAACAGATCCTCAGCGGAGGTTGAGGACAATTCGAATGTACCCGGTTCCGATTGGGTAAAGATT
>PGXU01000049.1 GCA_002839335.1 Spirochaetae bacterium HGW-Spirochaetae-4 | reverse complement strand
GTCCGCAAACCTGCTGGACATACACCTGACCACCATGGGCAAAGGTGATCCCCTCTACGTATGGTTCGGACACACGGGCTTGGTGGTAACCGACAAACGGGACAACCGGAGCGTGATGTACGACTATGGGATATTCAGCTTCGACGACGACTTTTACCAGACGTTCGCGATGGGGCGCCTCAACTATGAGGTGTGGGCGACTTCAGCCGAAGCCCGGTATGATTTGGCTCGTAGAGAGAACCGCGAGATCTCGAATATCACGATACACTTGCCTGACGCGGCGAAATTGGAATTGGTCAGGTTCCTCAATTACAATATCCAGCCCGAGAATTCGACATACCTATACCACCACTATAGGGAGAACTGCTCCACTAGGATACGCGATATGATCGACAAGGCGGTCGATGGGCAGTTCCAGGCATGGGCTCGCGCGATTCCCATGGAAGAGACACTGAGGCAATTGGTCATGCGACACACGTATGCATCGCCTTTCATCGATTGGACACTGAATTTTCTGCAGAGTGGTTCCATCGACAAGCCGATAACCTTATGGGAAGCGATGTTCCTGCCAGCCGTGTTGGAGCAAGCCTTGCTCGATTTTTCGTATATCGACGGATCGGGAAATGCAGTCCCCATGGCGACAGACAGGAAAATCATCAACTCCGCTACTGTTGGAGCGAGGGCTCCGGTGCTCGACTCCTTCACGTCCATGACATTGCCGGGATTGTGGTTCGGATTGCTGGTCGGCCTGGTGTCGCTGTTGTTCGGAAGGGCCATCGCCTCGAGCCAATTCAAGAGTCTCCAACGGTTCGGACATCTGGTCGAGGGACTGTTGGGATTTGTGTGGGCGATGACGGTGGGAATACTTTCCAGCCTCTTGTTGTTCATGATGGTTGCCAGCAGTCATGACGTGACCTATTTCAACGAAAACATCATATTCGCTACACCTTGGGCAATAGTCATGGCGGTGCAGTCGCTTCGAGGTGCGTTTGGAAAGGAAGCGGCCCGGAAACGATTCCGCCAGGCGAACACCATCATGGCGATCCTCATCGGAACAACCATCGTCATGAAAGTCATCTTCCTTGATCTGCTTGTCCAGCAAAACTGGCAGATATTGCTGACGCTGCTCCCCATGTACCTATGCAACAGCTCCATCCCCTTCGAACGCTTGTTCGAACGGAAGCACAGGATACTGGACGATTCCGATTGGTGAATCCGAACGGAACACCACACAAGTCAGGACCCCCAACGGAGGTCCTGAAAAGATTGGGAGGAGATATTTCAGGTTAGAGAACGATTTTCGTCCCCTTTCCCTCATATAAAGCACCGTAGATATTTTCGGGGTTGGTGATAAGCCCGACATTTCCGGTGGTCTTCACAAAATCCATCATTGCCTGAATCTTCGGCAACATGCTTCCTGGAGCAAAATGTCCTTCATCCACATATTGTTGGCATTCCGCGAGATCGATCGTATCGAGTTCACGCTGGTCGGGCTTTCCATAGTTCAGGCAGACCTTCTCAACAGCGGTGGATATGACGAACATGTCGGCTTTCAGCTCCTTGGCCATGAGTGCCGCTGCCAAGTCCTTGTCGATAACCGCTTCCTTTCCCTCTAACGAACCGTCGGCGTTGCGTACCACGGGAATACCACCACCACCGGCAGCAATGACAATGACATTGTTGTCGACCAGGGTCTTCACCGTTTCCAACTCGACGATCGAAACAGGCTTGGGTGATGCCACGACCCGCCGATACCCGCGACCTGCATCCTCGACAATATCCCAGCCATCGTTCAGCCTATGGTTGTCCGCATCTTCCTTGCTCATGAACGACCCGATCGGTTTGGTCGGCTTCTTGAAGGAACTGTCGTTGGGGTCGACCACCACTTGGGTAACAACCGTCGCCACCTGGGGCATCAATCCGACTTTCACAAATTCGTTGTGCAAGGCCATCTGCAATTGGTAGCCGATCGCGCCCTGTGTATCCGCGACGCATGAATCCAGTGGTACGGCATGCAGGATCGATTTCGCATACTCGGCACGCAGCAGGATAAACCCGACTTGGGGGCCATTTCCATGGGCAATAACTACCCGATGCCCCGCTTCGACCAATCTTACGATGTGGTTCGCAGTCTTCCGGGCAGCTTCGTATTGTGCCGATACGGTCACATGCTTGTTGTCTTCGATGAGCGAGTTTCCTCCGATTGCAATAACTATCAGTTTACTTGTTTCCATGGTATTCTCCGTTGATTCCAGTTT
Source organism: Spirochaetae bacterium HGW-Spirochaetae-4 (assembly GCA_002839335.1). GTDB lineage: Bacteria > Spirochaetota > Spirochaetia > Sphaerochaetales > Sphaerochaetaceae > UBA8525. The sequence continues at coordinate 22,550 of PGXU01000049.1, read as the reverse complement.
TCCTTTCGGATACCGGTACGCACAGTATACCAGCAATGCAACAAATTGCAACATCTTTCTTTCCATTGACAAAAACGTTGGCACAGTGGTACCGTTTTTCATACAATTGTTTGGGATAGTGGTATTTGTACCCATCGGTTCCCGACACGTAGCAGACCAAGGAGCGCCATGCATGCATAATGAACCCACTTTCGAGCAGTCCATAGGACAACATCTTGTCACCGGCTTGCAAGGAGTATCCCTCGACGGGCAATTCATTGATTTGGTAAGGAACCATAAGATAGGGAATGTGATCCTCTTTTCCCGGAACATCGTGGACAAGCACCAACTGAAAGCACTGTGCGCAGAAATCCATGACTTGATTGTACAGGAAACCGGCTTCCCTCCGCTCATTACGATCGACGAGGAGGGGGGCATGGTATCCCGTCTCGGCCCAGATGCGACGCACCTACCGGGAGCCATGGCTATCGGTGCCACAGCCGACCAGGGAAATGCCTATACCATTGGCAGGATATCGGCTACCGAATTGCGGGCATTGGGCATACAATGCAATCTCGCCCCATCGTTGGATGTAAACAGCAACCGTTTGAATCCAGTGATCGGTGTTCGAGCGTATTCCGACAACCCCGAGACGGTGGCGAGTTTCGGCACTGCCATGGTCAGGGGACTCACCGACGGGAACATCCTGAGCGTTGTGAAGCATTTCCCCGGTCATGGCGATACGGATGTCGACAGCCATACAGGACTACCGGTCATCGAGAAATCGAAAGAGGAGTTGCTGGCATGCGAGCTTGTCCCTTTCAAGGCTGCGATCGAGGCGGGAGTCCCCGCGATCATGACAAGCCATATCCTGTTTCCCGGGATAGAGGGCGAACCTGTTCCCGCGACCATGTCGCGGACAATTGTCACAGACCTGCTACGCGGTGAGATGGCCTTCGACGGTCTGGTATTTTCCGATTGCCTCGAAATGAGTGCGATCAAGGACCACTATGGAACTTCCCGGGCTGCGGTGGAGGCAATTCGTGCCGGTGTCGACCTTGTGTTCGTCAGCCATACCTATAATCTGGTTGCAGAGGCTGCCTCAGCGATCGCAGAGAGCATCCGCAACGGATATATCGACTCCGACGAGCATGCCGTTTCGGTGGAAAGGATCACCAAGGCGAAAATACGGTTCGACGCACATTCCGAAGAATCGTTGGATATGGTGGGCTCCGAGGAACACCGCACTATTGCCAAGGCCATCATGGCCAGGTCGGTTTGCATCGGCAACATGCCCACGGAATCCTTGCCTGATCTTGGAGACCAACCGTTGTTTCTCGGTTGTAGACCGTTCCATACCACCCTTGCCAGCAACGGGGAGTCGGAGACACCCCCCTTCCCCGATTGGATGGCGTCCCAACTAGGTGGCAAGGCCCTGGTGACACCTGACGACCCTACGAATGAAGAGATCATCGCACTTATGGAGGAGACCCGGGGCGCCACATGTATCGTCATCGGCACCTACAACGGACATATCAGGCAGGGACAGTTGGCTTTGGCCAATGCCATGGCGGGAACCGGATTGCCGACAATCGTCTGTGCGCTACGGAATCCGTACGATCTGGTCTACCTTGCCGAAAATATCTACAGCTTCGCGGTCTTCGAATACTCCACACTTGCGTTCGAAGCAATCCGCTGCATCCTGACCCAAGAACGTACCGCAACCGGAGTTCTTCCGGTTCATTGGTAACCAAAGGAGTCCACAATGCCAGACATGCTGGTCAGTCTGTTGAACCTGACGCCCGCCGAGCCACTGGTGGCTGCTCTCGCAACAGAGGGAATTCAAATCCGACGGGCTTTGGCGCCCGACAAACACCTGATCCTCGATTGGGTCACCCAACATGCCGGCATGCCTGCGGCTGGAGAATGCGAAGTGGCTTTCAGCAGGGTTCCGGTATCCTGTTTCATCGCGACCAGAAAAAGGGAAATCCTTGGATTCGCTTGTTACGAGGCAACCGCAAGGAACTTCTTTGGACCGACTGAAGTACTGGAAACCGAACGGGGAAAAGGGATCGGAAAAATCCTGCTCATACGCAGCTTGCAAGCCATGCGTGACGAAGGGTATGTATATGCGATCATTGGAGGGGTCGGTCCGGCGGAGTTCTATGCGAAGAATGTCGGAGCGGTTCCCATCGACAACTCCACACCGGGCATCTACCGGGATTTCCTCGGCGGAACCGACGGCTGACGAAACCTGGTACCGCATAAACCGGTTGGACTTTACCAAACACATGAATTCCGCTATTGTCTTTCCAAAAATCATACGGGAGTTGCCATGTTGAGTCGTGACCAGAAAAAAATGTTTCTATTCGCCTTGTACCTTACTTCGATGGTACTGGTGAATACCCTGGGTTCGAAAATAACCACCTTGGGAACAGTACGCGCATCTGTCGGCGTATTCTTCATGCCTATCCTTTTTTTGGTGACAGATATCGTGGGAGAGGTGTTCGGCCGTAAGACCTCATCCCAATTCGTGAACCTATCGACGATCATGCTCGCATTCATGTTCATCATGATGGCTTTGTGCATCGTTTTACCACCCAATCCGACATGGGGTCTGCAAGAATCGTATGCATCGATATTCGGTTCCAGCATGCGCATGACCGCGGCTAGCCTCGTTTCGTTCTTCTTCGCCCAGCACCTGGATGTGTTCGTATTCTCCGCCATGAAGCGGTTGACCAAAGAGAAACACCTGTGGATCCGCAACAATGTGAGTACCATCATAAGCCAATTCATCGATACAACCATCTTCATGTTCCTTGCCTTCTACCATATCAGCGATCGCTTCACCACCGGTTTCATCTTCAGCCTCATCTTCCCCTATTGGGCCTTCAAGGTCTTGTTCGCTTTGCTGGACACCCCCTTGTGTTACCTGGGTGTCTGGTGGTTGAGAAAAGGTGAAGACCAAGAGGTTGAGAAAGGTGAACCGAACACATGAGGACGACCGTGCTGTTTGGAGACAGCTTGACCGCAGGTAGGATCGGGCTTGCCTTCAGACGCTATATGCCCGTCTCAACCGAAGCACACGGCATTGAGGGCGATACCTGGCTCGGAGTGGCTCAGCGTGCACAACGATACCTCGCCGGTCGGTTCGGGCATACACGCTCGGCACTTGTCCTGCAGGGGGGTGCCAACGATCTCCTCATTCCCCATATGATGGCTACCAACGACCTGTGGAAATCATCGGGCAGCGGTCTGATTCGAGAAGCGACACCCCCGGTACCGACGGATACCGAGTTCCTTCCCCTATTCACAGCTTCCTTGGCAGAAATCAGCCGGGCCCGTCCAGACGCACACATCATCGTCTGCTCCATTCCTATACTGGGTGAGGACCTCGATTCGGAGTTGAATGTACGACGACGGATACGAAATGCCGGCATGGAATCGGTTGTAGGAACGTTCGGGAATACCGTTTGGTGCGATATAACCACTGTGTTGGAGGAACTCATCCACCAACACCACATTTCGGAAGGCATGGAGTCTCCGACCTACCTGCTTGACGATCCAAACAACTTGGAGCGTGATGTCCGCACCATCGGGACCGATGAAACGAAAGCCGAAACCATCTCCAAAAGTCGCCGCCTTGCGGTCACTATCGACGGGGTGCATCCGAATGGAGTCGGCGCGCAGGCGATCGCATCTGCGATCACCGCTGTATTGCCCTGGTAAGTTGTCGTTTACCTCGCAGAAACAGCTTCACGGCCGGAGCAACTTTTATTACATTGTAGGTACGCATTACAACGTATCATTTCAAGTGGAGGATATTTCATGGCAGATCAGGAATTGTTGCCGATAGAGCAGACACTGCCCCGCAATCTTTTTGTACTCCCCCTAGTCGGAAATCCAATTTTTCCCGGCCTTTTCACACCTTTGGTGGTTGAAAGCAAAGAAGATATAGAGATCGTCACACAAGCTATGGCCCATGGAGGCGATATCGGCTTGCTATTGGTCAAGGACGAGACAAAGACCGATTACGAAGCGGAGAATCTTTATCGGGTCGGTACAATCGCCAAAATCATAAAGAGGATCAAACTGCCAGATGGCGGTATGAACATTTTCATCTCGACGCTCAAGCGTTTCCAAGTACGTGATTTCCACAGCAGTGGAAAATTCATCATGGCGGAAGTCGATTATCTGAACGATATCGAGGACAATCCGACCGAGTTGAAGGCCTGGACCAGACAGCTGATCACCGAGACCAAGAAATTGTCGAAGGGCAATCCCCTCTTCACCGAAGAGATGCGGTTGAACATGGTCAATATCGATCAAGCGGGAAAAATGGCCGACTTCATTGCCAGCATCATCAATATCGACCGCAGACAGCAACAGAGGATCCTGGAAACGCTGAATGTACGCCGGAGGATGGAACGTGTGCTCGTATTCATAAAGAAGGAGCAGCAGGTCCTTGCGATGCAGGAACAGATCCAGAACCGGGTGAACAGCAAGCTCGAGAAGAATCAACGCGAATACTTCCTCCGGGAGGAGTTGCGGCATATCCAGCAGGAGTTGGGTCTTACCAGCGATCCGAGAAGCGCAGTGTTCAACAAGCTTGCCAAGCAAATCGCAACACTCAACCTACAGGGAGAGGTGGCCGAATCTGTGAACAACGAACTGGAGAAATTCCAATCGCTGGACCCCAACAGCCCCGACTACTCCATTACCCGGACTTACCTCGAGACCATCGCGGCTCTTCCGTGGAATGAACCGAAACCGGAGGATTTCTCCATGGATTCGGCGCAGAAGATTCTTGAACGCGACCACTACGGGTTGAAGGATGTGAAGGACCGTATCCTGGAATACCTTGCCGTCCGCAAGAAGAAACAAGATACGAAGGGCTCCATCATCTGTCTCGTCGGACCTCCGGGAGTTGGAAAGACTTCGGTGGGACGGTCCATCGCACGTGCGCTCAAGAAGGAATACTATCGCTTCAGCGTTGGCGGCATGCGGGATGAAGCCGAGATCAAGGGACACCGTCGGACCTACATCGGTGCTATGCCCGGCAAGATAATCCAAGGACTCAAGACGGTAAAGACCAAGAACCCGGTGTTCCTGATTGACGAAGTGGACAAGATGGGTATTTCATTCCAGGGTGATCCGGCTTCGGCATTGCTTGAAGTCCTTGACCCGGAACAGAACCAGGCGTTCAGGGATTATTATCTCGATCTTCCGTTCGATATCTCGGAGATCTTGTTCATTGTGACCGCGAACTCGCTCGAAACGATTCCACGTCCATTGCTCGACCGTATGGAGGTTATCCATATCGCCGGGTATACGACACAGGAAAAGCTTTCGATCGGAAAGAAGTATCTCGTACCCAAGAGCTTGAAGAAGCATGGACTGAATAGAAAGGAAATTTCGTATACCTCGGCGATTCTCCAGGAGATAGCCGAATCCTATGCGCGGGAAGCCGGGGTCCGCAACTATGAGAAGTCGTTGGATCGTATCCACCGGAAAGCCGCACGTGAAATCCTAGAGTCCTCACCTAAGTTACCCATCAGGATAACCGAGGAAAAGATGATCCAATATCTCGGACAGCCGATATTCCGTGAAGATGAGATTCTTCGTGCGGATCGTCCCGGAATGGCCATTGGACTGGCTTGGACCAGCATGGGTGGAGACACATTGGTGATAGAGGCAGTCACCTATCCCGGCAAGGGCGAATTGAAGCTGACCGGCAAGCTGGGTGAAGTCATGCAGGAATCGGCGAGCATCGCCTTGACGCATCTCAAATCGATCGCATCCAAGCATGGTATCGAAGCCAATTGGTTCGAATCCCATGCGATCCACTTGCATGTTCCCGAGGGAGCTACACCGAAAGACGGTCCTTCGGCGGGTGTCACGATGGCTACGGCATTCTTCTCGCTGATCAAAGACCAGACGATCAAAGCCGATTTGGCGATGACCGGCGAACTGGATCTGGTCGGAAAGGTGATGCCTATCGGTGGATTGAAGGAAAAGGTATTGGCGGCGAGAAGGAACAAGATCAAGACCATCCTCATACCGAAATTCAATGCCCGCGACTTGGATGAACTTGATGCGGAGATCAAGGAAGGGATTACCTTCCATCCGGTCTCGACATTCGATGAAGTGTTGTACCACGTGTTCGATATCGGCTCACAACACAAGGGTGCCTAGATGATTGAATTGCTCAGTCCGGCAGGGACGCTGGAGAAATTGGAATATGCCTATGCCTATGGAGCCGACGCCGCATACATAGGCATGCAGGACTTCTCCTTGCGGACCCGTGCCGGAAACATCGGCGATTCCGATATCGAAGCGATGCGGAAATTGAAAGGCGACAAGAAATTGTTTGCCGCGGTGAACAGCTATCTGCACGAGGACGATCTGGGGTTGCTCTCCGATCGGCTTGGGGTGTTGTCCACCTACCCGTTCGATGCGTTCATTGTAAGCGACCTCGGGGCAGCATTGGTATTGCGCGAACACTTCGGCGATTCGAGGGCATTGCATTTGAGTACGCAAGCCAACACACTCAACAGCGCGGCGATACGTGCCTACCGTGACCTGGGCTTCTCCCGCGTCATTTTGGGACGGGAAACACCGTTGGCGGACATTGCCAGGATCAAGCAGGCGGTTCCGGAAATGGAGATCGAGACTTTTGTCCATGGAGCGATGTGCATGGCCTATTCAGGCAGGTGTTTCCTAAGCGCATTCATGACCGGCAGAAGTGCTAACCAGGGCGATTGCGCCCATACGTGTCGTTGGACCTACCGGCTCATGGAGCGGGCGGAAGACCAGGACCGGCCAAGGGGTGAATTGGCACTGGAAGAGGAGTCCCGACCCGGACAATACTTCCCAGTGTATGAAGGCGATGGATACACCACCATACTGAGTTCCAAGGACCTCTGTATGATCGACCATTTGGCCCAGCTCCGAGATGCGGGGGTAGACTCGATAAAGATCGAAGGCAGGATGAAATCGCTCTACTATGTTGCCACAGTGACCAGGGCATACCGTAAGGCCCTCGATGCTTTGGAGGGCAAGGCCGATGCCGAGGACTGGAAGGTGTACCGTGACGAATTGTTCCAGGTCAGCCATAGGGAATTCTCGACCGGATTCTTCTTCGATGCCGAGCAGATCGCAAATCCGACCGAGGTCAGCTATCTGAGGGATTACCTGTTGATCGGCACGATCCAAGAAGAAAAGGAACCGGGGGTATTCGCCTTGTCGTTGAAAAACAAAATTGCAGCAGGGGTTCCGATTGAATATATCGGACCAAAGACCTTGGCTGTGCAGGATACCGATTTCACTTTGATGGACGAACAGGGGCAATCGATACTCCAGGCGAACCACCACCAAACGGTGTTTCTCCATACCAACAAACCGGTATCTAAAGGGTTCATAATTCGTAAAAAACTGAAATAGAGTCAAAAATCAACGATTTTGCCCTATTTTTTCGTGTATTTGCTTTGAAATTTGTTGTCATTTGGCTTAAATATGGTACTATTATCCTAAGAACCAATAGGAGGCTTGCCAATGACAATTCATGAGCAGATTGTAGCTCAGTATGAAGCTTACATCGCAGAAAATCAGAAATTCACCGAGAAGGGAATCAAAGCTTCTGCCGCTAGAGCAAGAAAAGCTCTTGGCGAAATCGCCAAGCTCGCAAAAGACAGACGTAAAGAAATTCAGGAAGAGAAAAGCGAGATCTAAACGCGACAAGCGTATGATTGTTACGGCGGGCCAATTTATTTCAATAAATATGGCCCGTTTTTCCGTATGGACACAATCATAGCGTACGCAGCAACGTCAGGTGTTTGCGTCCTTTTTCCAGCTTTTCCTCGAATTCCGCCTGCTTTCCGCGTTCCTTCTCGATCGCTTCCTGCTTGGCATTCGACATGAATTGCTCGTTGGACAATTTCCGCAACGTTCCTTCGAGGGACTTGGTGTTTCGTTCCAAATCGATTTCGATCTTCCTGATCTCGGAATCCACATCGATCGCATCGCGCACAAAGACAAATACCTCGAAACCCGGTCCGGCTACGGGAATAGCCTTCGCAACTGAGATTTTCGCGTGTTCATCCACAACCAATTGCGAGGCTCCCACAAAGGTACTGATCAAACCCACGTGCTCGGCAACGAATCCGGTTGCGACGAACGCCGCATCGGGACGGAACACTATCTGCAATTTGCGTTCGTTTGGAATCTGCAGTTCGCTCCTCAGCGAACGGACGCCACGGACAAGTTCCTGCATGGCATCGACAATCGCCTTGGCATCGTCATGCTTGCGCTCATCCCGATACGATGGATAGGGCGCATCGATTACCCGACCGCTTGTATTCGGCAGTTTTCCATAGATTTCTTCTGTAATGAATGAGACGAACGGATGCATCAAACGCATCAATTCGGCCAACAGGTCGAGCATGACACTCACCTGCCGATTCCGTTCCGTCTCGTCTTTTGTTGACAGCGCATGCTTGGTCGCTTCGACATACCAGTCGCAGAAATCGTTCCAGAACACATCGTAGATCGCCTGGGCACCATCGTTGAAACGATACCCTTCGATCGCCGCCTTCACACGTGTGGCTGCCTCATTCAGCTGGTGGTACATCCACCGGTCCATGACGTTCAGATCCGATTCGACGATAGGAACGAGCTCCTTACCCTCCAGGTTCATCAGCAGGAATCTGGTTGCATTCCACATCTTGTTGGCGAACCTCGAGCCAAGCTTGAAGGATTCCATGTCGATCAGGATATCCTGGCCTTGCGCTGCCATGTAGCAAAGGGTGAATTTCATGGCATCGGCCCCATACAAGTCCACCACTTCCAACGGATCTATGCCATTACCGAGGGATTTCGACATCTTGCGTCCCTGCTTGTCCCGCACGAGACCGGTGATATAGATATCCCTGAACGGAACGTCACCCAAGAACTCAAGCGATGCCATGATCATCCTGGAGACCCAGAAGAAGATGATGTCATAGCCGGTCACCAAGGTACTGGTGGGAAAGAACCGCTTCAGGTCCGGGGTGGATTCGGGCCAGCCCAACGTGCTGAAGGGCCAGAGCCAGGAACTGAACCAGGTGTCGAGGACGTCCGTATCCTGAGAAATATGGGAACTGCCACATTTGTTGCAGCTCGTCGGATCCTTTCGTTCAACCATCATATGGCCACAGTCCTGGCAATACCAGACTGGAATCCGATGCCCCCACCACAACTGGCGGCTGATGCACCAGTCCCTGATATTCTCAAGCCAATGGCTGTAGGTATTCTCCCATCGTTTCGCATAAAAGACGATTTTTCCATCTTTCCATGCACCGAGCGCCTTCTGTGCCATCCCTTTCATTGAGACGAACCACTGTTCCGACAAATAGGGTTCGATGACTGTGGAGCAGCGGTAGCAATGGCCCACATCGTGGTTGTGTTCGGTCTGACCGATCAGGTATCCTCCGGAAACCAGGTCCGCGACCACTAGCTTGCGGGCGCTGGTCACATCCATATTTCGATAGGCTTCTGGAACCGCATCGTTCAATGTACCGTCCGGATTGAGGATATTGACCATTTCCAAGTTGTGCCGGCGTCCGATTTCCCAGTCGTTCGGGTCGTGTGCGGGTGTGATCTTCACCATCCCGGTTCCGAACTCCATATCCACATACGAATCGGCGATAATCGGAATCCGCTTGTTGGCCAAGGGGAGGATCACGAAGGTTCCGACAAGGTGCGCGTAGCGTTCGTCGGAGGGATTGACCGCTACAGCCACATCGCCAAACATGGTTTCTGGTCGGGTTGTGGCGACGGTGATGGTTCCACTGCCATCGGCATAAGGATACTGGACCTGATACAACTTCCCCGGAAGATTCTTGTATTCCACTTCGTCATCGGCCAAGGCGGTACCGCAATGGGTACAGTAATTGACCAGATAGTTTCCCTTATAGACGAGACCCCGTTCGTACAACGTCACAAAGGATTCCCTCACTGCCTGGGACAGCCCTTCATCCATCGTGAACCGCTCGCGTGTCCAGTCGCAGGAACTACCGATCTTCTCCAGTTGTTTGGAGATGGTCGCATGATGCCGCTCCTTGACTTTCCAAGTCTCCTCCACGAATTTCTCACGTCCCAAATCCTGTCTGCGCAAACCTTTGGCTGCCAATTGGCGTTCCACAACGTTCTGTGTCGCAATCCCAGCATGGTCGGTACCCGGGACCCAGAGGGATGGCCTTCCACACATCCGATGGTATCGGACCAATGTGTCTTGCAATTGGTTGTTCAGTGCATGGCCCATATGAAGGATTCCGGTAACGTTCGGTGGAGGCATGACTACCGTGAACGGTTCGCCGGGAGCATCCGTATCCGGCTGGAAACAACCATGTTCTTTCCAATCCGCGTAAATCCTGTCCTCGAAATCTTTCGGGTTGTACGACTTCTCAAGCTCCACAGCTTTCATGGACTGCCTCCTAGGGTATGCAACTTCACTTTGGGTGATGATCACCCATACTAGCAAAATCAATTCATTGTGACAACAGAGAAACGCCCCGGACAACAGTGTTCGGGGCAGTACCAGTACAAAGGAGGGCTATTAGGCTGCGAGCCTCTATGAATTATTCAGTGACGGTTGGTTCCACAGGTTCCACAGCAGGTTCGACAGGCTCGACAGGTTCCTCCCCCATCGGTTGGATTCCCTTTACGCGAAGATCGACTTCATACCCACGGGAATCGAGATATTTCAAGATCTCCTCCAGCGGATAATTCTCCAGAACTTGCGAAGCGGCCAGTCCTTCGGTTGCACGTACCTGCACTACGGATCCTTCGGTTGCCGGAACCACGCGCGGAATGAGTCCGTTGGGCTCCGCCTGGGTCGACGGTCCGATAAGCAGTGCACCTACCAACACAAAGACAAATGCGGCGGCTGCGGAGAGCAACATTGGGGTTTTTATGCGAAAGTCCTTGTGGAGAAACCCAATCTTGTTCTTCTTTTCCATATAATTCTTCTCGATGAACTGGAAGACCTTCTCCTTGTGGGGGGCGATCTCCTGTTCTTCGAGTCGGGAACCCGATACTACCGCATGCAATGTACGCAACTGTCCAAACCGAGTCTTGCAGGCTACACAATAATTGAGATGTTCCTCTACCTGGGTCTTCCACGGTTCGGTCAGCTCTCCATCCAGATAGGTATTGAGAATCTGGTCGTCAAGACACATGCATTTCCTCCCGGTCAAGCATCGATTCCATAATCTTCCTGGCTCGATGAACCCTGACCTTGACATTACTTTCGGAAATATGGAGTATCCCGGAAATCTGTTTGTAATTCAAATCGGCGTATTCCTTCAATACCAAGACCGACTTCAACTTCTCCGGCAATTTCTCCACAGCCTCCCGGACCAACGTCCTCGTTTCCGAATCTATCAGCGCATCCTCTCCGTTCCGAACAGGCACTTTCGGTGCTTTCTTGATCTTGTCGACCATGGCCTGTTCCCTCGATTTCCGCTTCATCACGTTGATCGCCAGATTTTTAGTCACTCGGATCAACCAGTACTTCGCCTCGTCCACCGAGCGAAAATCGATATTCTTTTCATAGAACCGGATGAATGCTTCTTGGCAGATATCCTCAGAGACGTCCATGTTGTAGGTTACGTGGTACGCAACGCGCATCACCACCGGGAACACCTCTTCATATACCAGCCTGAACGATTCATTCTCGCTGCTCTTTATTTCCATACACTTAACAACTCATCCATGGTCTTGGTTACATTATTTTGTGACAAGCGTACCATCGGGAGTATCCTTTAGTTTGTAACCAGCTTTTTCCACTATAGCACGCAACTCGTCCGCACGGTGATAATTCTTGTTCCGCTTGGCCTCCAAGCGCTCGTCGACCAAGGCTTGTATCCCTTCAGGAATCGACTCGGAATATTCCTCCACCACTTCGATCCCAGCCAATCCCAGACCCAAAATGCGATCCATATCGTACAGGCAGGCCAATTTCTCATCCGCTGGAACCGAATCGTCCTTGATCAGATTCCACATATCGGCCAATCCGCGGGGAGCGTTCAAATCATATCCGAGATGTTCGGCGAATACCCTCAGATACTCCTTTGCGGCGTCAGAAAGCATGGTCGCACCTTGTGGGGCCTCCCGTTTCAACGATTGCACCTGGCGGACCAGATTCCTTCTCGCGTTCTTGGCGGCATCCATCGATTGCCAGGAGAATACCAGTTGCGACCGGTAATGGCCACCGAGGCAGAAGTACCGGTAATCCATGGGGTCGTACCCCTTGTCCTGCAAAACCGAAAGTGTGAGGAACTCACCCTTAGATTTGGACATCTTTCCCGTCTCGTTGATCAAGAATTCGCCATGGATCCAGTACTTGACCCACCGCTTGCCGGTCGCCGCCTCGCTTTGTGCGATCTCGTTGGTATGGTGCACCGGGATATGGTCGATTCCACCGCAGTGGATATCGAACGAATCTCCCAGGTATTTCATACTCATCGCCGAACATTCTATATGCCAACCAGGATACCCCGTTCCCCAAGGGGAGTCCCATACCATCACCTGGTTCTCAAACTTGGAGTTGGTGAACCACAGGGCGAAATCCTTGGGGTTGCGCTTGTTCTCATCCACATGTATCCGCGCACCCGACATGAGTTCCTCAAGATTCAACCTTGCCAACTCGCCGTATCGGGGAAAGGTGTCGATGCTGAAATAGACATTGCCACCCGAAACGTAGGTATGGCCTTTTGCCTCGAGCCGTTTGATCAATGCGATCATGTCCTGGATATGGTCGGTCGCCCGGCAAGCGATGTGTGGACGCAAAATATGCAACGCGTCGGTATCCCGGAAAAACGCATCGGTATACATGCGCGCAATGGTATATACATCCCGACCGGTCTCCTTCGACGACTTGAGCATCTTGTCCTCACCATCGTCGCCGTCATCGGTGAGGTGGCCCACATCGGTGACATTCATGACATGCTTGACACCGAAGCCGGCATATTCGAGCGTACGACGGAGAACATCCTCGAACACATAGGTCCTCAGATTTCCGATATGGGCAAAATTATAGACGGTAGGTCCGCAACAATACATCCTCACCACTGGTTTCTCGACCGGCTCGAAAGGTTCGATGGTACGTGTCATGGTATTGTGGAGGGAAAGGTTCATTGCGTTCTCCTATTGTTGTCGACAGCGGGGAAATGGGATAGTATACCCGTGTGAATACAACAATACGGAATGCAGATGAAAAAATCAATATCGACCAGTTGATCCACCGGAATGTGGCCCTGGCGCCCCTGAGTTCGTTTGGAACGGGCGGAGAGGCAGATTGGCTTGCCGCTCCCAAGAACCTTCAGGAACTGCGTGCGACTATCGGTTGGGCAAGGGAAAAGGACCTTCCGGTCACCATCCTGGGTGGTGGCTCCAACGTCCTGATCTCCGACGAAGGCGTCGAGGGACTGGTCTTGCTCACTTCAGGCTTGACGTCCTACCACTTCAGGGGATCCATCTTCTGTACCCAGGCGGGGCTGCCGCTCGATACCGCAATCAATGTGGCGATCGAGCATTCGTTGAGTGGACTGGAACCGCTCGGAGGTCTTCCGGGTACCGTTGGTGGAGCCGTTCGGGGCAATGCCGGCGCGGGAGGACTTTGGATCTCGGAACTCATCGAGTGGATCGATTACCTGGATTCCAAGGGGGATTTGGCGCGGTACCATGCAATAGAGAATGGATTCTCCTATAAGCATTCTCCCTTTACCGGTACCGATCGGGTAATCTATGAGATAGCGTTCCGTCTTGTTCCCAACAAGAATTCCTCGGACGCGCGGTTGAAGAAAGAGCAGAGCCGAACCGAACGCTTGGAGAGCGGACAATTCGACTACCCTTCCGCCGGTTGTATCTTCAAGAACCCACGCGGAACTTCGGCAGGCAAACTCATTGACGATGCGGGATTGAAGGGAATGTCGATCGGTGGTGCCATGGTCAGTGAAAACCATGCCAATTTTATTGTAAACAACGAGAGAAAGGCAACGTCGAGGGATATCTTCGAACTCAGTATTATGGTTGCCCACGAGGTGAAGAAACGCTTCGACATCGATCTGGAACGTGAGATTATCCTTTTGGGACGATGGAATACTTGACCGAAACCTCACCACTGCCGCCAAGAGAGAATTCCAACACACCAACCGACAGGCGAGCCCTGAAGGAAACCTCCACCTCCGCCTTCCAAGCCGTGTGGACAAGTTCCGCTCTTACGGTACCGAAACCAGGTATCGACTTCTCCAGAGCATAGCTCCCGTCCAAACTCAATTTTTTCCCTACCGAGATTTCCGGTTCACACGACAGGTGTATCCCACGTACCAGACACTTGTATTTCACGGTGACCGTATGTGTCCGGGACCTTGTCCCCGACCGGTTCCAACGATACGTACTGTCGAGGGAAATTCCGCCATCCCATGAATCCGCATGGTATCCGACCTCTGTCGAGGCAGACACGGTTCGACGTTGGCTCGCTCCTGCGAATACCGTCGGTCTCCATCGCTTGTCATGCAACGACATATCGAACCGCATCCTGGTACCTTCAAATCCGGCGGAGAAAGACAACTCCTGTTGGGGAGAGTCTTCGGTAGATGTCGATACCGAACCGACAGATCCTGCGAATGCATCGATATCCAGCCGTTTGAATGAGAAAGCCCATTGACCCTGCTCCAATTCCAGCAGTACTACAGTGCTTGAACCAAAGCCCAACAGCCTATCGTACACAACCCGATGCAACAGGCCTGCATGCAGGGAACCCTGCAACCGGGGAAGCAGACACGTACCTACCCAACTCCAATATCCGACCAAACCTGTTCCGATCGGCTCGTGGTGGTAGCGTACAACCCACGAGTCCCGATCTTCCGGCCGTTCGCGGACCAGGGCCAGCGCTGTACGGACGATTCCCTTCCGCAAGGGAAATTCAAACACCGCGCCGGTGACCCCTACCCGACTTGTTTCCGACAGTGGCGTTTGAAGGAACAGATGTGCGGATATCGGCAATTGTGAATTGGTGCCTATAGTGATGAAGCCTCCGGACTTGCCATCGATTGCGATAGGTCGCGCGACCAACTCCCGGATCTCCAGCGTCCGGTCCATATCGAGACGAAAACCACCCTCCATGAGCGCTCTGATCCGTGCATCTCCTATCAGGTCGCCAAATGAAGTCTTGATATAACCGAATCGGGGAAAGCGGATTGCCAGGCGGAATTCGGCAAGGAAATCGGAACGGCTGTACATATCCACCAAATTCGCGATACATCGAAAGGACCAGGGCACACTGGTATGGTGCGATGGTCCGAACTGCCCCGAATCGGAGATGGTGATCCTTCGGCCCACTTCGGAAACAGTGAAATGCAAAGCTGGGGTTCCAGTTGCCGTCCGCATGCAAAGTACAAGGACAAACAGGACGAAAAATAGCTTGGTTTTCGGTTTACCCATATCCGAATACATGTCGAAAGTGAATGTATTGCATCGAATCCATTGATTTTTTGGTCTTGGCATGTAAGAATGGTCTCGGCTGTTTTCAGTACTTTCACAGATTTTTCGCTTATCGTTAGCAGGAGGTTGGCATGGTGATTCTCACTCTCAATTGCGGTAGCTCATCCGCAAAGTATCAGGTTTATGATTGGAACAATAAAGCGGTTCTCGCAGTAGGTGTCGTTGAACGCATAGGCCTGGAATACTCGGTGATAGAGCATAAGACCACAGGAAATGGTGAATACACCGATAAGGTTTCATGTCCCACCCATAAGGAAGCGATCGAACTCATCATCAAGATGTTGCTTGATCCACTGCACGGCGTTATCAAGAATGTCAATGAAATCAGCGCGGTCGGTCACCGGGTATTGCACGGGGGTGAGCTGTTCAAGCAATCGGCACTGGTCGACGATACCGTGTTGGCACACTTGCGGGAACTGATTCCCCTCGGTCCCTTGCACATGCCTGCCAATATCATGGGTATCGATGCCGCGCGCAAGGTCATGCCCGAGATTCCCCATGCGATCGTAATGGATACCGCATGGCATCAGACAATGCCGGCCAAAGCGTTCATGTATGCGGTTCCCCACGAATGGTATACCACGTACAATGTCCGTCGCTACGGTTTCCACGGAACCAGTTATGTCTATACCGCCAAACGCGCCGCTGTACTCTTGGGAAAGGATCCGAAGGATACCAACCTGATTATTTGCCATATCGGTAACGGAGCTTCGGTTTCAGCAGTCAAGAATGGTGTCGGTGTCGATACCAGCATGGGACTTACCCCGCTCGAAGGTCTGGTCATGGGAACACGAAGCGGAGACCTGGATCCTGCGATCCTTCCGTTTATCATGAACCGCACAGGTATGGGCGCGAAGGAAATGGACACCGCACTGAACAAGAAGAGCGGACTTGTCGGTATCTGCGGTATGTCGGACCGGCGGGACGTCCGTGATGAAGCTGCCGCGGGAAATGAAAAGGCCCAGTTGGCGATCGATATGGAATGCTACCGGCTCAAGAAATACATTGGTGCCTATGCTGCGATACTGGGAAGGGTCGATGCCCTCGTGTATACCGCCGGTGTTGGGGAAATGGCGCCCCATATTCGGGAACGGGCAACCCAGGATCTCGATATCCTGGGTATCAAGCTTGACCTCGAGAAGAACAGGATCGCACAATGTCGCAACGCCGAACTTGAAATCAGCACAGACGACTCACCCACCAAGATATTTGTCATTCCAACCGATGAAGAGCTGGTCATGACTGAGGATGCCTACGCATTGATGAACGGCACATACGACGTACATATGAATTTCACCTACTCCTTCCAACACAAGGAATATGTGAACAAGGCACGTGTTGCCGGCTTGGAACAGGATCTGAAGAAGAAACCCGAGTTGAAGAAGATACTTGCACTACCACGCTGAGTCGAATTTCTCAGTGCGATACGTGAGAGGGAGGTAACCGATGGTTGCCTCCTTTTTTTCGTTGGTCATCGGGTTCTTGACAATATGTTTGTTACAATAACCTCCACACATTTCGCCGGCTCCTCGAATATCGGGCTATGGGCGGAGTTCTCGAATGAGTAGAATCCTTTATCTGGAGCATCGATTTTTTCGAAATACTCCCTTGCCAGGTCATAGGAACACGTATAGTCGAAAATACCATGGAAGAAATAGACAGGAATATCGAAGGAGATGCTTTCCTGCTTCAGATCGTGATTGATCAACTCATCCCATATCACGCTGATTCCCGAGCTTGCCTTACCCCGCCAGAGGTTCATCTTGTCTGAAATACTGTACTCCGAAAAAAGCAGGGAAGGCAGGAAGATTCCGGAAATGACATTCTTCATGTTCCTCATAGTCCCGACCCCAAGGTCGTGCATGGCATAATCACGATATTTGGTATAGACCGGTGGAATCGGGCCCACCAGGTCGACCGGTTCCAGAATCAACTTTCCATACACGGTTTTTCTTTTCGGATTGGTCCGATACTGTTCGACAATGTAGTCATAGGCCATCTTTTCCGACAGCTTCTGGTAGGAAATCTGGGCAACCCCCATATAGGCTTCGAAAAGCTCGGGATACCGTTCGATCACCTTGATCCCCAGATAGGTACCTCCGGAATGTGCCATGACATATATCTTGTCCTGTTGAAACCGGTCTCTCAGATAGTTGGCGAACTCCCCGATGAACTCGACCATCGTATCGATTCCGATCTGTTTTTGGATAGTATCCGGATCGAAGGACAACCCCGCTCCAGGTTGGTCAAGCCACACGACCGTAAAAATCTCGTCCAGACCTGTCGGATACCGTTCGGTAAGAAAATAATCGGGCATTCCGCCATGCAAATAGAGGAGTATCGGATTATCGACATGTTTGCCTTTGATGAAAAAGCCGATCTTCTTTCCACCAATAGAAAGCACCTCTTTGGTGGAGATGCTTTCTGCGATTGTTTTTCCGGAAGAATCCCTAAAGGGTTTTGGCGTACCAGGACTTTTCAGTAGAATCAAGAGGAACACTCCAATGGTGATTCCAGCCATAATCAAGAGCACATGCATACCATACCTGCCAATTTTCGATACAATTTGACGGAACTTCACTGGTTGCTCCAAAATACTGCGCGTACGTTACGGGGACTTCTTAACAAGATGGTCTACAGAAAGGAGAATTGAGTGGTAGGTGTCAGACCTTTTCGGCCTCCATGTCCTCGATGAACCGTTTGAGCATGGCAACAGTACCCGCTATACCCAGAAGTGAGGAATCAAGCGTCAAATCGTAAAATGCCGCATTTCCCCAAGTCCCGGCAGCATAGTAGTCATGGTATTTCTTCCGTTCCTTATCGTACTTGGAGATTCGGGAAAGGGCTTCTTTGATTTCGATATTCTCGTAACGGGCGATCCGCTCCGCTCGGACCTTTTCCGGAGCATGGATGAAGACTGCCATATGGTTCGGGTTCTCCTTGAGAATATAGTCGGAACATCGCCCCACTATGACACATGGGCCCTTTTCGGCAAGTTGCTTGATAATTTCATATTGGGTCAGGAACAAGGTATCGCTGAGAGGCATATTGTAGATTGCTGTCGCGGCATGCCCCAACGTAGGAATGCTCGAAGGTATGGTATAGAGGAAACGACTCGCAGCCTTCTCATCAAGATTCTCCAACACTTGCCGGCTCATCCCGCTTTTTTCGGCTGCCATGGAAATCAATGCACTATCATAGAATGGTATTTCGCAAGCCTCGGCAAGTAGCCGTCCGATTTCCCGACCTCCACTTCCGAATTGCCTGCTGATTGAAACGACTGTATGTATACCCATAGCGTCCTCCTGTCGCCCCTATTGTACCGCGGATAAGACGTCAATGAAAGAGGAAATCGGTATCGACAGGGGCTTGTCCCGATTATTCGACTATCACTCGTCGTGCAGGTTCGCAGAGGGGAACTTGGGTTCACTGGTGGTATTGAGGCCCAATTTGCGTAATCCGTTCGAATCGCCTACCGAGGGCAAGTGGGTCAAATGGACCTCGCACCCGCGCAATTGGGGGAGCTTTTCCAAAGCATATTGTGCGGATGGGTTGATCGGTGCGGACATCGCAAGACAGATCAAGGTCTCATCCAAGTCCAGGCTTACCCGCCGACCGCTCAATACATCGCGTTTCAGGTGTTTGATGGACTCAATGGTCTGTTTGGGGATCAGATCGATCGCTTTGGGAATTCCGGCCAAGTGTTTGGCGGCATTCAATACCAATGCTGAGGAGGCATGGAGAATTTCCGAATTGGCTCCAGTCACAATCGTACCGTCCGCCAATTCCATTGCAGCGGCACAGACAATCCCATCGCGTCCCTTTCCTTTGGCAACAGCAATTTTCATGGCTTCCTCAGCGGCACCGACTGTCTTGCGCATCATCGGATTGAGTCCCAGCGATTCCATCATCAACTTCAACCGGACTATCGCTTCGTTGGATCCGATTCCTTGGGCGTAATCGCAAGCGGAGGCGAAATACCTTCGTATTATCTCCTGGCATGCCGCCTCACGCACAGCAACGTCGTCGACGATGCCGAACCCGCACCTGTTGACTCCCATATCGGTGGGAGACTTGTAGAAGGACGGCTGAAGGGTAATCTTCTCGATAATCCGTTTCAACAGGGGAAAAGCTTCCATATCGCGCGAGTAGTTGACTGCCTGAATCCCGTATGCGGAAAGCTGGAAGTGGTCGATCTGGTTCACATCCCCGATATCGGCAGTGGCCGCCTCATAGGCGACATTCACGGGATGTTCGATGGGAAGGTTCCAAATCGGGAAAGTCTCGAACTTGGCATAACCGCTTTTCACTCCCCGTCGATAATCATGGTACAACTGTGATAGGCATGTCGCCAGTTTACCGCTTCCAGGCCCCGGAGCCGTTACCAGCACAACCGGGTGTTCGGTCTCGATGTAGGGGTTCGCACCATAGCCTTCGTCGCTGACGATTGTATCGACATCGGAGGGATACCCGTCGGTAGCCTTATGGGTATACACCTTGATTCCACGTCTGGCCAACCGGTTCATGAATTGCACTGCCGCAGGTTGTCCATTGAACCGGGTAACGACAACACGGGATACCGCAAGTCCCCAATCGGCGAAATCATCGATCATCTTGAATACGTCGGTATCATAGGTGATGCCGAAATCACTTCGGATCTTCCTGCGCTCGATATCATCGGCATAGATACAGACAATGACATCGATCTGGTCTTTCAGGGTTTGGAAGACACGCATCTTGACATTGGGATCGAAACCGGGAAGTACACGCGAAGCATGGTAATCGAACAGCAGCTTGCCACCACATTCCAAATACAGTTTCCCGTCGCATTCCTTCATGCGTTGCAAGATGGCCTGTGTCTGTTCACGCAAATACTTCTCGTTGTCAAAACCCTTGTGTACCATACCTGTATCCCCTCTGTGAATTCGCTTTGTTATGCTGTGAAAAGAATAGCCTTGTCGATTGTTTCCCTTGCTTCGGGTCCCGACAATTTCTCGACAATTGCCAAGGCAAACTCGATCGCACACCCGGCTGCCCGTGCCGTAATGAGGTTGCCATCGACGCAAACCCGATCTGATGCGAATGAGAATCCCGGTGTATTCACTTCAGCTCCGGGGTAGCAAACAGCCTTGTGGCCTTCCAAAAGTCCTGCAGGTCCCAACACAACCGCAGGAGCGGCACAAATCGCGGCAATTATGGAATCGGTGTTTGCGATCAGCAGCATCTTTTCGTTCACTTCCCAGGAAGCGGCCAGATTCTTGGAGCCCTTCCCCCCCCCTGGCAAGATCATCGCCGTGTAATCCACTCCGGCTTCTGCCATGAGTGTATCACATACCACGGTAATTCCATGGGCACCGGTAATGTTCAATTTGCCCACTCCCGCCAAGACGACTGTATAGCCTGCGCGTCTGAGTATGTCAACAGGGGCAAGCGCTTCGATTTCTTCAAATCCATCAGCCAATGCCACCAATATCCTGATATCGGGATGTTTCATCATCATGCCTCCAAATCCTGTTTTCCCTTGCGCAACGCCGATGCGGCGCGTCGCAAGACATCTTCCGTTTCTTCCCAACCGATACAACCGTCGGTGACCGAAACCCCATAGTGCAGGTCCTTGGCATTGTCTCCGATCGACTGGCAACCCGGATACAGGTTGCTTTCGAGCATGAATCCCTTTATCTCGGACCTGCCCCACACCACTTGGTCCACCACAGCCCGCAATACCCGTTTCTGTCGCTTCGGATCTTTACGTGAATTCGCATGGCTGCAATCGATGACGATCGAAGGGATCAATGACAGTTTCTCCATGAGGCTTGCGGCGGCTTCGACATCTTCCTCGTAATAGTTGGGAGCATGGTCGCCTCCACGAAGTATCAGATGACCGCAATCGTTGCCGGTAGTCCGATAGATGGCCGAATTGCCATGTTTGTCGATTCCAATGAACGCGGCACTTTGTCGTGCACTCTTGATGGCATTGACAGCGGGAGCGTATTCCCCACCCGTACTGTTCTTGAATCCAACGGCTACGGACATGCCGCTCGCCAATGTCCGATGGGTCTGGCTTTCGGTGGTCCGTGCTCCGATAGAGCACCACGAGAGCATCTCGTCGATATATTGGGGAACGATCGGATCGAGCATCTCGCATCCCACCGGCATCCCCAGGGAGGTGATATCTATCAACAGTTTCCGTGCTGTGGCGATACCTTCCTGGATATTGTACGAACCGTCCATCCGGGGATCCAGGATCAAACCTTTCCATCCGCCGATAGTCCTGGGTTTCTCGAAGTAGGTACGCATGACGACATAGAGCTTGTCGGAGACCTCCTCTGCCAAGACCTTCAGCCGCTTCGCATATTCAATCGCAGCAGCCGGGTCGTGTATGGAACAAGGACCGACTATCGCAAGTAGCCGGGAATCCTTGCCTTTGATAATACCATTCACCTGTGCCCGCGATTCGAGGATACTTTGCGTCAACTCGGCGGAGACAGGAAGCTTCTCGGACAAGATTGCAGGACTCGCAAGCGGTTCGACTCCGCTGATTCGAATATCGATATTCTTCAACATGGTAAATCCGAAGCCTCCATTATTGCTCGTCTTTCTTGTCGTTAGGCTCGTCTGTACCCTTCTCTCCCCGTTGGGAGGTCAAAGACATCTTGATATTGTACAGGTAGCGTTTGATTTTCATAGTCGGTGTGCGTTGGAAGGGTTCATCCTGCAGTGCGACTTCCCGAATACGGCTGAAAGTACTCAATTCCTTGTTGACTTCGTCGCGCAGATGGGAAAGATAGGCCGCGGCACTGTCCTTCGCATCGGTCACCGACATCTTCAGATTCTCTGCCATGAGCTCGAAATCGAGCTTGATCATAGCAGCCAACCCACCCTCTCCTGGGATCACCAGGGACTCCTGGACATAGGGACGGTTGTTGATGAGGGTTTCGATAAGCTCGGGATAGATATTCTCTCCACTCGGTCCGAGGATCATCGTTTTCCGACGTCCCTTGATAGAGAGGCGGTGGTGTTCGATGATT
>PGXU01000048.1 GCA_002839335.1 Spirochaetae bacterium HGW-Spirochaetae-4 | reverse complement strand
GTGAACCGGGTACGCTCGACTCCGTACAACACGCACGAGAGGGGCTCCAC
The DNA here is from genome assembly GCA_002839335.1 of Spirochaetae bacterium HGW-Spirochaetae-4. Lineage (GTDB taxonomy): Bacteria > Spirochaetota > Spirochaetia > Sphaerochaetales > Sphaerochaetaceae > UBA8525. The sequence continues at coordinate 25,050 of PGXU01000048.1, read as the reverse complement.
AAATGTTCCGGTTTCAAATGGCATGTTGCCGATGGGGAAGGTTGCCTTCTCGGGTACGACCGCATATTCAGCCATACCACCAGGGAGGGTTACCCCGACTCCGTTCCAATGTTCACAGAAATTCTGCCGGTTGTTCAGGCAACTGTTGCAGTTGTCGCAACTGATGTTGGGTTCGATGGCAACATGGTCGCCTATCTTGAACCTGGTGACGTTCTTGCCGACTTCCTCGACAACTCCTGAAAACTCATGGCCGGGAATCACCGGATAGGTTCCCAAGTACTCTCCCCGGTAGATATGGATATCCGTTCCACAAATACCCGATGCAATTACACGGATTTTCACATCATTGTCGGTTACTGGGGGAACAGGTACCGTTTTGACTGTCGCCAGACCCGGTTTCTCGATGACCAACGCCCGCATGTTCATATGAAGACCTCCTTCTTCGTTTCCTTAACTAACGTATCGCGAATGGTGCCCAAATCCCTGTAGATCGATTTCAGGGAAGGGTATACCCGTTCATATACCTGGTAAGCCTTGCCGTACGAGCGCATCCGGTCGTGGTCCAGCGAGACTTGTTCATAATCCTTGGTTGTCTTGGCAATAGCTTCGGAGATATCCTTCCACATGCCGACCGCGACTCCGGCGGCCAACGCCGCGCCGAGTGCGGTGGCTTGGGTTGGATACGGATGCCGGTGCAATGGGATTCCCAATGTCTCTCCGATGATCTCCTGCCAGAAAGGACTGCGGACTCCACCGCCAAGCAGCGTGAAGCTCCGTATATCGATGCCGAGTTCCGCATACACGTTCATGCAGTCGCGTAAAGCGAATGCGACTCCCTCATAGGTTGCCCTCAGCAGTGTCGGTTTGTCGGTCGACAATGATAGTCCGATATACGCGCCGCGCGCATTCGCATCCCAATGGGGTGTCCGCTCTCCCATGAGGTAGGGAATGAACAATACTCCCGAGCTCCCGATCGGAACAGAACGGAGGAGCCCTTCGGATATCTCGTAGGAGTCCGAGGTTTCCGAAGGATTTTCTCCGAGCAGGTGGCGGATCCAATCGAGGGCGATTCCCGCACTTTGTACGGTACCGCAGACATTGTACAAGCGACCCTCGAGGTCGAGAAAATGCTGCATACGCATGAGCTGGTCGGGCACCGGGTTCTCGGCCAAGGTTGATATCCACGCACTCGATCCGATTGCTCCATAGGCTTGTCGGGTTCCCAACACCCCGGCTCCCCGTGTAGCACAAGCGGCATCGCCCCCGCCGACCGAGACCGGAATCCCCTCGGTCAGACCCATCATCACCGCCGATTCCCTGGAAAGGGTACCATCCAGTTCAGTCGATGCCTTGGGATGGGGAAACAGGTGGAGCGGCAGTTCGAGCGATTCGAGTACTTCGGTATCCCATACCTGCCGCTGCTGGTCAAAAGCCCCGGTCAAAGATGCATCCGAATAGTCGGTTGTTCCCAGTTGTCCGGTCAATTTGAAGCGGAGGTAGTCCTTGGCGTTGAGGAACCAGGCGCTCTTGGAGAATTCCGACTGGCGATATTTTTCCAACCACATGAGTTTGGGCAGGGACAGGTGTTCGTCGATACGGTTTCCTGTCCTTCGATACATCTCCTGTTGTCCCCAAAGTCTGTCGAGCCGATCGCATTCCCCGGTGCTACGTGAATCTGCATGGATAAGCGCGGGATGGATAGGGTTCCCCTGGCGGTCTACGAGCACACATCCGTTCATGTGCCCGGTCAATCCGATCGCAACGATCGTGGAGGTTGTTGCCGCACAACGTTGCATCAACGTCCTCGAAGCAGCGACCGCGGCTTCCCAGAACCGATTCGGATGCTGTTGGGCCCAACCGGACTGCGGATATTCGGTTTCGTACGGTACCGATGCGGAGGCTATTGGGTTGCCCGAATCGTCGAATAGGGCAGCCTTGACACTTGTGGTACCGATATCGAAGACCAGGATCGCCGTTGTCATCCCTTGACCGCTCCCATGGTGAGACCTTTCACCAATGCCTTCTGGGTCATCCATCCAAGGATGATTGCGGGTAATACCGCTATGGTCGACGATGCCGAGAGCTGGGCGACGAACATGCCCTGTTGTTCCCTGAACCGGGACATGTAGACAGGAAGTGTTGCCGTCGGATTTCCGGTCAGATTGAACCCGAGGAAGAATTCGTTCCAAATGAATACCGCTACGAGCAATCCGGCGGAGATGATACCTGTCCGAGCCAATGGAATCGCAATGCGGGTAAGTTGTTGGAGTTTCGAACATCCGTCGATTTCCGCGGCCTCGAATATCTCTCCCGGAAGATCGGAGAAGAAGGAGTGGACCATCCATACGACGATCGGAGTGTGGAATCCTACATAGGCCATCATGAGACCGTACGGCGTATTGATCAGATTCAACTGCTGGTACCAGGTGAACAGCGGTATCAACACTGCGACCGGTGGCAGCAGGATGGTGGTGATGAACCAGAGATAGAACTTGCCGTTCGATTCAGGATGCTTCAACCGTCCGAAGACCAGCGCAAACGATGCGGGAACTCCAAGCAGGAGGCTGACTCCGGTTCCCACAAGCACCTGGAACAGGGAGTTGCGCAGGTACTGGTACATGGTCGGGTCGCTGAGGACCTTCCTATAGGTCTCGAGAGTCGGTTTGAAGAAGATGGCAGGCATGACCGCCTGTTGTTCGGTCTTGAATCCCGAGAGGAACATGTAGAGGATCGGGAAGAAATAGGCGATGGCGATTCCATAGACGAGAGCCGTCATAAGGACCTTTTTCCACAAATGTCGCATCCTTATGGTTCTCTGTACTTGTACTAGTGTTCTTTCTGACATGCCGGGTACCTCCTTGATCAGCTATATCGGGCGTTGCGCTTGACTATGGACCGGTACAGCAGATTGACCAGGATCAGGGTCAACACGACTGTCATGACGGCCAAGGCGCTCGCGCGGCCAACGTTGTTGGCACTGAAGACCTGCATGTACACTGCGTAGGGGAGGGTGTAGGATCTGGTTCCTGGTCCACCTGCGGTGGTGACGAGGATCAATCCGAACTCCTTGATCAAGAATACCAACCCGAGCATGATCGCGACACGCATGTGGTTCATGATCAGCGGCAGTTTGATCTTGAATACCCCTTGTAGCCAACTGACTCCGTCGATGCGCATGCTGTCGACCAGATCCTGCGGAATTCCCTGCAGTCCGGCCAACAGTACCAATATGAAGAACGGCATCCATTGCCACGTGAAGAGGACGATTATCACTCCAATGGGATGGTAGCTTACCAAATCGACGGGAGTGGCACCCAACGCTTTGGCTATGACTCCGTACCAGCCGAACGTGGTGTTGAAGATGGTTGTCTTCCAAATGACACCGCTTGCTGTGGACATGACGAAAAAAGGTCCCAACATGAGTGTCCTGGCGATATTCACGCCGGGAATCTCGTGGTCCAGCAACAGTGCCAGGATGAATCCGACCACTGAGCAGAGCAGCAGCGTCACTCCGGTGATCAATACCGTTTGCCAAAGGATGCTGTAGAATTCAGGTATGTGCTGCAAGGATTCGATTTTCAAGAAGTACAGGTAGTTGTCGAATCCGTTGAAGGTGCGCGGCAGGTCGGGCCGGGAAAGATTCCAACGCAATGTGGAGAAGATCACCGTGAGCAGGAATGGAAATTGCGTCATGATAGCGACCACTACTATGGCTGGCATCAAGAATCTGTATTCAGTCTTTCGTGTTTTCATAAGGTTATTTCCATAGGACACAGTTTCCGGAGCCCCCGTGTGGGGACTCCGGACGATTATGCGATTCCCCCGAAAGGGAAGACCGGCTACTTCTTGTAGTTACCGTCGATTGCAACCTGTTCGAAGACTTCTTGGGTCTTTCGGATTGCTTCGTCGAGGGAAATCTTGTCGACCACATAGTCGGCGAGATATTCGGTCATCTTGGTTCCTGCATCGGCGAATTCAGGAATAGCGATGTACTGCAGTCCGACATAGGGAACAGGTTCCAGAGTCGGCTTGGTGAAGTCCATACCTTCCAAGGTCTTGAGGGTCATGGATGCGTATGGTGCCTTTGCATAGACAGGGAGTTCATACGTGGACGAGCGGGAAGCAGGTGGTGTGCTGGAGCCGGTCGGATCGAGATCGACGGTCTTCTTCACATAGTCCTTGCTTGTTGCCCAGAGCATGAAGTCGAAGGCTGCGGCTTTCTTGGCAGCGGAAGACTTCGGGTTGATTCCCATGGACCAGTTCCACAACCATGCGGTGTTGGACTTGAGTGCCTGGTGGGGTGCCATCACGTAACCGACTTTTCCCTTGATCTTGGAATCGGCTGCTTCGAGTGGAGGAGCGATGGAAGTCGCGTCGTAATAGATACCTGCGTTTCCGGACGCCATGAGGGCGATACACTCGTTGTAGGTGTAGGAGAGGATGTCGGCCTGTCCAGCTTCACGAAGGATCTTCTTGTACATCTGCCATGCACCACGCTGTTGCGGTGTGTCGACAGTCGCATTCCAATCCATATCGTAGAAACGGCCACCAAATGCGTTGACCATGGTCACGAACGGTGCTCCGCTCATTCCCCAACCGGGAGCGCCGCGCATGGTCATGCCGACGATTCCCTTGGATGGATCGTGGATCTTCTTGGCAAGTTCATAGATCTGGTCCCAAGTCGGTTCCATCGGCATGGTGAGACCCTTCTGTGCAAACAATTCCTTGTTGTACATGATGAAGGAGCTTTCACCGTAGAACGGCAGACCAAATGCTTCGCCGTCGAGTGCGAGCGAATCGGCCATACCCTTGATCAGGTCGTCGCGATCGTACCATGCGGCCTTCTCAGACGAAAGCTTGTCGAAGTACGGTTCCAGGTTTTCCAGCCAGCCGTTGCGGGCCCAAGTCTGGGCTTCGTAGGGGCCGATGTAGAAGATGTCGTACGTCGTTCCACCGGTCGAGGCCTCGGTGGTCAATCGTTGGCGCAGGTCGTTTTCGGGCAAGACCGATACGTTGACGACAACTCCCTCCGCCTTGTACTCGCTCTGAACGAGCTTGGCCATGGCCTGGGAGATGGGATTGTTCGCCAGTGCAATATTGATGGTAACCGGACCCGATGCTTCCTGAGCACCGCCGGCGAATGCCATCGTACCTATTGCGAGGAACGAGACAATCAAAACCAGAACAAATGCATTCCTTTTCATATGTTCCCTCCTTATGATATTCCAGTCCGTACGGACCGGTTTCAACCGATAGTTCAACAAGAACCGCGTATGATCATTTGCGTCGCGATCCGCTGCAATTGGTGTGGCCTGTCGACTCCATTGCGGAAATCCACCAGCCGTTCGCATATCATCTTCCCCGCGACATCACCGATCTGATCGGGATATTGCGAGATGGCTGTCAGAGCGGGAGTGGTCATGGTGAACCAAAACGAATCGTCGAAGGTTATGAACGCGATATCCTGCGGAATCTTGATATTCAGTTCCATGAGACACGTGAAGGCACCCACTGTAGCCAATGTATTGCCGGAGAACAGTGCGGTGATATCGTGTTTGGTGAGCAAGTCCAGGGTATGTTTGTAGACGGCCCCGTGGCGGTGGTCCCTTTGCGACACCGATAGGCTGTCACCGAAGCGGATATAGTTGGCATTCACCGGAATGCCTGCTTCCCGCAAGGCCTTCCGGTATCCCTCGGCCCGTTCCGCCATGGTGGAATCGAGCCGCGATCCGACGAACGCGATCTCCCGATGCCCTTTGGCGATCAGATGCTTCACAGCTTCGTATGCGCCATCCTCATTCGTCGAAAGGACCATGTCGCTTTCGAACCCGATCGGTTTGCGGTCGACGAAGGCGACAGGTATGGGGTGGTTGGCCAGCATGAACTTCAAGTACGAGCAGTCCTCGGTTGTGGGGGCAATGACCAGACCATCGACAGAACTGGCCAGGAGGTTGCGCACGTTCTCCATCTCGATCGACTTCTCCTCCTTGGAATCGATGAGGATCAATCGGTAGCCGTGCTTCGCCAACTGGGTCTCCAAACCATGTGCGACATCCTGGAAGAAGTAGTTGGAAAGGTCGCACACCACAAATCCGATGAGCTTCGATTCACCCTTGCGGAAGTTGCGTGCCAACGGATTGATCTGGTAGTTCAACTTCTGGACGGCATCCATGACCCGTTTTTCCGTCTCGGGACGGACCTTCTTGGTTCCATTGAGCACATATGAAACTGTCGCAACAGATACACCCGCGAGGTGTGCAACTTCTTTAATCGACGACTTCATCGTGCCTCCTTTCGATTGGTTAAACGGTTATCACCTACTAAGCATCCTAGGAGCCATATCCCCACCAGTCAAGAAAAATATTTGGTTAAATTTTAACCAAATCCTATTATTGAATAGGAATAGGGTTGAGTATGACATATTTTACAAGTCAATAAATTACCCTCTTAAAATTTGATATATTAGGTTAAACGATTATCCTGTGCGTTAAAGTGGCATCGCGATTCCCCAGACTCTCCACAAATGGGAAATCGGCCGGAAGGCGAATGGCAACTTGTAAACTATCCCGGTTCGACCGACGGAACGGGGAGCGGATAGCATTTTCGACGGAAGGTTGGAAACCTGTATCGGTGACCCGATGAATCCCCACGGTATGGATGTCACATGCCGATGCCACTGTAAATGATTTGGTTTTTGCTGTATTTTGGAATGAACGGGTCTTGTATATCAGTTTGCCTTCACATGGCAGACATCGATCGACATGGACCACAATGGAATGAGGAGAAGATACCATGCAAACAATTGGAGTGATAGGTGCGGGAGCGATGGGGAAGGGGATTGCCAAGAATCTCAAGAAGGCCGGATATGCTGTCCTGGTGTACAAACGGAAGATAGACGAAGCCGACCAAGTGGTGAAATACCTGAGGGATGCCGACGTGGAATTGACCGGGGATATTCAGCGGGTCTTCGCATCTGCCGATATATTGGTCACGTGCCTGCCAGATTCTCCTACGGTTGAAAAGACTCTTCTCGGTGCTTCCGGTCTCACCGCTTGTGCCGACAGGAAGGTCGGATGCGTCCTGGACTTCTCCACGGCGCACCCCGATTCGACCAGAGTCGTTGCGGCGAAGTTGGAGGAACTCGGAATCGAGATGTTGGATACACCCATGACCGGTGGACCACTACAGGCGGACGAAGGTACGATCAAGCTTGTTGTTGGCGGCAAGAAGGAAGTCTTGGAGAAGCATCGGGCATTGCTCGAGAGGATCTCTGCAAAAATCGTGTATGCGGGAGGCCATGGCAGCGGGAATGCAGTCAAGCTGATGAACAATTTCCTTGCTATCCTGAGTCAGGCCGCGACAGCCGGCGTGGATATCCTGATGGAGAAGATGGGTGTGTCACGTGAAGCGGTAAACGAATATATCGGCAGTAGCGGTGGCAACAGTTGGGGCTTCAATATGATGATGAGCCGGATCATGCAGGACAAGTTCGACGTGAACTTTGCCCTCGGACTCGCATACAAGGATCTTCGCTACAACAGGGACCTGTTCGCATCGGTCGGTGGATTCCCGATCCTCGATGCCCTTACGGAGAGTTTCCATGCGGCCGATGAAGCCGGATACGGCGACAAGGATGTAGGTGCGATCTACTTCAGTCTCGGTGATACTATGAAAGGCAGCTCCAAATAGATTCCCAGAAAGGTCGGTTCACACAGATGGACCGGGATATCTTGGACAGACGGCAGGATTGGAAACGATCCTGCCGTTTGCATTTCTGCTTGATACCGCACGTTACCAATCCAGCGGGACGCTTTTTCCGTCAGTGTGAGCGGTGGGAAAAAATAGATGAAAATATTCCTTGACAACTGAAAATTCCCGACTTACAATCGATTTAAACGATTAACACGAAGCGATAGGGGAGTTGATGTGAAGAAAAAGCCCACGATGCAGGATGTAGCCGCAATTGCCGGAGTATCGACTGCCACCGTTTCGAATGTGATCAACAATACGAAAAATGTGAGCGAAGGGACCAAGCGGAAAATTCTCGACGTTATCGAATCGCTCGATTATATTCCGAACAATCTTGCCAAGAGTCTCAAAATGCAGGACACGAAATTGATCGGGCTGCTGATTTCCGATATCGCAAACCCGTTCTTTCCCCCGGTGGTTCGGGGAATCGAGGATTCCCTTGCCGAAAACGGCTACAACCTGATCTTGTGCGAGACCAATTCCGACTCGAACCTCGAGCGTGAGAATCTTCGGGTCCTGCTCAGCCGTCGGATCGAAGGCCTCATGGTATCGCTGGCTGGAAGCGAGGAGTCGCATTTCGAGAATATCGATACGCCGCTGGTTTTCTTCAACCGCGTTCCCGTCTCCGACCAATACAACAAGGTGCAGGTCAAGAACTTCAAGGCGGCGTATGTCGGTACTACCCACCTGATCGGACATGATTACAAGAGGGTGGCGATTTTGGCTGGACCCCAACACTTGAATGTCGGGCGCGACCGGTTGTTCGGTTACAAGGAAGCTTTGCTGGAAAGTGGTCGTGAGGTCGATTCCAACTATATAAGCATCAGGGAATTTACCGTTGCCGAAGGCTACCAGGGGATGAAGGAGCTGATGGACCGCTCCCCGAAACCCGATGCGGTCTTCACCAGCAACAATGCGCTGACACTGGGAGCGTTCCAGTACCTCAAGGATGCCGGGTATCGGATTCCTGCCGATATCGCATTCCTGGGATATGACGATACCCAGTGGGCGACAATCGTGGATCCGCCGATTTCGGTCGTGCGGTATCCGATGTACGAGATGGGACAGGCAATCGGGGCAATGATCATCGGCCTGGTGAAGAGCCGGGGGCAAGAACCTTCCCGGACAATCGCCTTCGAACCTGAATTGGTGGTTCGTAAATCATGCGGGTGTTGATCCAAGTTTAACAGGGAAAAGTAGTTGTTTTATTTGGTGTAAGAGTTAAACGATTAAAATTTGAGTGTTAAACGTTTAAATCTTGTCAGATGGTCCTGAATAGCAACAGGGTTTGGAAATTAAAGGAAATATGGGGATGTTATATGATTGTTAAGGAAATTCTGATTGTACTACCGACCGACCTCAAGGAAATCGTCTCTCCCTATCTGGCGCAGCGAGCGCAGGATGTGGGCTATTCGTTCAAGACCGTATACCGGGATGAACCGATGGGAGAGCAGGCGGTTTGCGAGGCGGTCGCAGACGTCGATGGATATGTAATCAATTTGGAGAGGGTGACCGAAGCTGTTTTCGCAGCTGGAAAGAAGCTGAAGTCGGTGAGCAAGCTTGGAGTCGGAGTCGACAACATCGACCGCGAGGCGGCACGCAAGTATGGGGTCGAAGTATCCAATTGTCCCGGATCCAATAGCAATGCTGTCGCCGAGCTCACACTCGGCCTTATGTTGGGTATGGCTCGGAATACGCAAAACCTGTGCAACAACCTTCGCAACAAGATATGGGCACCCGAGGTCGGATTCGAATTGCGTGGAAAGTGTGTCGGACTGTTGGGTTTCGGCAACGTCGGCAAGCAATTGGCCCGGTATCTGCAACCTTTTGGTGTACAGATCCTCGCCTATGATGCCTTCCCGAACGAAGAGATGGCCAAGGAGTATGGAGTCACCTATGCTTCGTTGGATGAAATCGCCGCGGAATCGGATTTTATTTCCATCCATCTTCCGCTTCTCCCCTCGACACGTCATGTCGTCAATGCCGAATTCCTGGCGAAGACAAAACGGGGCGTATATGTGTTGAACATGGCCAGGGGCGGTATCGCAGATGAGGCAGCGTTGTACGATGCGGTCCAATCCGGCCAGGTTTCCCAGGTGGCTACCGATGTGTTCGAGAAGGAGCCTCCGTTCGATTCACCATTTTTGGAAGATGAACGGTTCATCATTCTTCCCCACATCGGGGCAGCTACGAAAGAAGCGATCCTGACCATGCTCGGCATGGCGATAGACAATATCCAATCGGTATTGGAGGGAAGGGGGAATCGCCACCCTGTTTGATTCCCCAACGAAACGAGGGTAGCGGAACAATTACTATTGGTCCATTACCGAGTGAGAGCTGGGAACGTAGGGGGAGATACCATTCATCCAGGCATCACCGGAATGCCGGTCCTGCCACACGAAAAGGAGGTATGCATCGTTAATGGAGAGGTTTTTCAAACGGTTCGAATCTGTAGACGGTATGTCTGCAAAAGGGATCACAGGGTTGCTGTGGTCATATCGAGGAAAAGGATTCATAGAATCCAAAAAAATTATTAGGAGCGGAATCATGAGAAAATTGTTAGTTCTTTTCATCTGTCTCGCGCTTGTTTCTGTATCTGTGTTCGCCAGTGGAGCACAAGAATCGGCATTTCCTGAAAGAAATATCCAGATCATCGTCCCCTACGCGGCCGGTGGCGGAACGGATGCTGTAGCCCGTGCTATCGCACAGTTTGCGGAACCCCATTTGGGACAACCCATCACAATCATCAACAAGACTGGTGGTGGTGGAGCGGTCGGCTGGGCAGAAGCTGCGAAGGCACGTCCCGACGGATATACCCTCACCATGTTCGCACCCAATATCGTCAATCTCTCGATCATGAACTTGAGCCCAGTCGGATACAAGGAATTCGAGCCGATCCTCATGTTCAACAACGATCCGGGAACGATTGTCGTCGCCAAGAAAAACGCCAACCTGGACGTTGTCGAAATGTTGAACGACGATTCGTACAAATCCGGTGGAGAGAACCCCAACTTCTATCTGTTGACCATCCAAGCCCAGACAGGCGTCATCCACCAGGATATTCCGTATGGTGGTGCAGCTGAGCGTGTTCCTGCGGTTCTCGGCGGCCACGTCGACTTCGCGATTGTGAACGTCGGAGAAGCCAAGGGCCAGATCGATGCCGGCGAACTCATTCCTCTCGCAGTCATGTCCGAGAAGAGACTCGATGCGGTCCCCAATGTGCCTACTTTGAAAGAATTGGGAATCGATGCACAGATGGGTTCGTGGAGAGGTCTTGCCGCTCCCAAGGGAACTCCGAAGGAAGTCATCGCCATTCTTGAAGACGCCTTCACGAAAGCCGCCAACGAACAGGGCTTCAAGGACTTCATGAAGAAGGCAGCTTTCAACATCGACTTCAAGTCAAGCGCCGATTTCTGGACCTTCATGGAAGAGCAGGATGTCGCGACCACAAAGATGTTGTCGAAATAAGTACTGTTGGATTCAAGCGATACCTTGCGTCAAACCGCAAGGTATCGCATTATCTATGTGAGAAGGTAGGTATATGGCAAGAATTAATATCATAGTGGCTTTGTTTTTTATCCTGTTCGCGGCCTTGGTGCTGGTCCTATCGGCAGGGATTCCCGTTTCCGAGAGCCAGCCGCTGACTATGGGTACACCCATGTTTCCCCGGATGTTGAGTTATGGGATCATCGTCTTGAGTACAATCCTGATCGCCACGAATTTCCATGAGGCACGCACAGAGAAGAAGGAAGACCGGAAGAAGATGTTCGAGCCCGGTAACCTCAAGATGGTCGGCATCGGCCTGTTGATACTGTTCCTCTCCGTGGTCCTGATGGTTTTCCTCGGATTCATCATTGCGATGGTTGCGATGAATGTGGCCTTCCTGTTCTATTTCAAGGTCAAGAACAAGGTGGTCCTGATTGTAGAACCGATCGTGGCCCCGTTGCTCATCTACTTCATGTTCCAAAATGTACTCAATATTCCGCTACCCAGCGGCCTACTATTCTACTGAGGTGTTATATGTTTAGTAACCTTATGCAAGGTCTCATGTCTGTGTTCAGCAATCCCATGGTGTTTCTCCTCATGATTTTCGGGGTGGTTTCGGGTATCACCATCGGTGCGTTGCCAGGTCTCACATCGACCATGGCAATGGCGGTATTGCTACCCGTAACTTTCGGTATGGAAGCAAAAATGAGCTTCGCTCTCCTGTTGAGCGTCTATTGTGGCGCAATCTACGGAGGATCCATCACAGCGATACTCATCAATACTCCCGGAACACCTTCGGCGGCGGCGACTACGTTCGACGGCTATGCCCTGGCACAACGGGGCCAGGCCGGCAAGGCTTTGGCGACATCCACATTGTCATCCTCGATCGGTGGTGTCATCAGCGTACTCCTGCTGATCACCATAGCGCCGATCCTTGCCAAATTCACCTTGCGGTTCGCCGCTCCCGAATTTTTCGCTCTCGCCGTGTTCGGACTATCCATCATCGCAAGCATATCCAACAAGAATATCGTGAAGGGCCTTATGGCCGGTTTCTTCGGATTGATCATCGCTTCGATAGGGTTGGACCCGATTTCGGCGATTCCCCGGTTTACCTTCGGACGCACCGAGCTGCTCAGTGGGGTCGCATTCATACCACTTATGGTCGGTCTGTTCGCACTTCCGCAATGTTTTGTCGAAATGGAATCGATGTTCAAGGAAAAGACGATCCTGAAAGGTGTCCACAGCAAGCTGATCAACTTCAAGGAGTTCCTCAGCATACTGCCGACCATTATCAAATCGGCACTCATGGGAGCCTTTATCGGTGCTGTCCCTGGTGCAGGTGGCGATATCGCCGCATTCACCGCATACAACGAAGCCAAGCGCAACGCGAAGAAGGATGAGCGCTTCGGTACGGGAGAGTTGAAGGGAATCGCAGCTCCCGAAGCCGCCAACAATGCAAGCACCGGTGGTGCGATGATTCCGTTGCTGTCCCTGGCAGTCCCCGGAGACTCCAATACCGCGGTATTGTTGGGTGGTTTGATCATCATGGGACTCCAACCCGGGCCCTTGTTGTTCACCCAGCAGTCGGATATCGTCAACAGTATTTTCGCCATCATGTTGCTCGCGAACATTTTCATGGGCATCATCGGGCTCGCCGGGATCCGGTTCTTCGTGAAGGCGCTGAGCGTTCCGAAACAGATTATCGTTCCCGTTGTGCTCACCCTTTCGGTGGTCGGATCGTATTCGATGAACAATAGTATTTTCGACGTCTTCGTCACCATTGTGTTCGGCATCATCGGATATCTCATGCTGAAAGCCGATGTGATCGTTTCTCCCATCGTCCTGGCGGTTATCCTGGGACCTATGGCCGAAACCAACTACCGGAGGGCACTGATCATGTTCGACGGGGACATGTCGTTCCTCTATAACCGTCCGATCACGGTTGTGTTCCTGGCCCTGGCGATCTTTACCATCGTCTCCAGCCTGTTCAAGCAGAAGTTGTTCAAACGCGGGGTCAGCAGGTAACGGTATTCCGCAGGATACCGATTCCTTCGATCTCCACTTCTATCGTGTCACCCGGTTGCATCGGCCCGATACCCGATGGTGTCCCCGTGAGGATGACATCGCCCGGGTAAAGGGTCATGATATGCGACAGGTAACTGACCAGGTAGGTGCACCCGAAGATCAGGTTCCGTGTGTTCGAGCTTTGGCACACGGTTCCGTTCAACCGGCTTGTTATCTTGAGAGCGGTCGGGTCGACTTCGTCGGTGATCACCGGCCCGAGTGGCAGGAAGGTGTCGAACCCCTTGGCTACAGTCCACTGGCCTTCGTGCGGTTGCAGGTCCCGGGCGGTCACATCGTTGGCGCAGGTATACCCGAGTATGTACGAATGGGCGTCGGCTTCGCTGACTTTTGAAGCGGTACGGCCGATAACGATCGCCAGTTCCGCCTCGTAGTCGACCCGTTTGGAAAGCGGCGGGTAGACGATTTGTTGTCCAGGTCCAATGACGCAACCCGATGGCTTTATGAATACCACCGGACTGGTCGGGATAGCGGCATGCACTTCCTCTGCGTGGTCACGGTAGTTCAAACCGATGCAGACTCCCTTGGTCGGCACGCACGGGCTGAGCAAGCCCACCTCCCCAAGTGCTGCGGATGTTCCTGTCAACGAATACTCGGAGAATGGGGAGCCGTCCATGAACATCACCCGACCATCCTCCACAATTCCATACCCGATAGTGCCCTTATGTTCGAAACGGATATATCGCATGCCCCTGTTCCTCCCGTACTGTTCCTTCCAGCATAGCATGCGTCCGATTGGATTGCCAACGGAATGTGGGGAGGCTATACTGGTGCAACGGAGGTTCCATGGAACAACAGAGGGAATTGCTTCACCGCTTGGTACGTAGGCCGATGGTAGTGCGATCCGTCATTGTGGTCGCATTGTACGTGCTTATGGTCACCAAGGTATTCGGCATGTTGCCTATCGCCATGGAACATGTCATAGACTTGAAGATCCGCTTCGACAGTTCGCTCGTCTGGCAGGATATCGAACGGCAAGTCGCCGGTGGACGAGATGGGTACCTGGTGTTCCATCTCATCGACTATCTGTTCATCCTATTCTTCTATCCCTTGCTGCGACAGTTTGCCTTGCGCATCGGTGGTGGTGGGATCGTGTTGCCGAACCTTGCATTGGCTGCCGGCCTGATGGACTTGCTGGAGAACATCTGGATAGATGTGATGCTGTTGATGTATCCGCTGCAATCCTCCTGGATGCCCTTGGTGGTGAGTGCCGCGACCACGTTGAAATTCCTCTGCCTGGCAATGGTCTTGATGGGAATATTGGGAAATGGTGCAAGAAGGAAGTTGATCCATCGCCGCCGACGCTGATGCATCTTGTGAAAAACCGCCAAATATTCTATGGTCGCTGCATGCGATCTATCATATTGTTCGATTTGGATGGAACCCTGTTGGATACTTCCCCAGGGATTTTTGCTACGGCCAACCATACCATGGAAGTCCTTGGTATGAAGACTCTGCCCGCATCCCAATTGCGGAAATTCGTCGGTCCACCCCTGGCTGCCTGCTTTCGGGTTGCCTGTGGGCTTGAAGAGTCCATCATTCCCAAGGCCTGCGAAATTTACCGGGCCAAGTATGCCAATGACGGAGCCATGTTCCAGGCACAGGTGTATGCCGGAATACCCGGGCTGTTGGAGAAATTGAAGGGGCAGGGGATCATCCTTGGCGTGGCCACATTGAAACTGGAACCGTTGGCCGCGACTATCCTCGAACATTTCGGCCTTTCCCAATATTTTTCCATTGTCTCGGGTGCCGATTTGGCGGGGACGTTGAGCAAGGCCGATATCATTACCAGTGCCCTATCGCGATTGGGCGAAACCGACCTCGAACACGTTCTGATGGTTGGGGATACTCCCCACGATTTGGATGGAGCGTTGGCTGTCGGGGTCGATTTCGTCGGTGTCGATTGGGGTTTCGGATTTTCCCGGGGCCATGAGGCGCCACCGGTGGAGCATGTGCTTGGCATGATAGACGAGCCTTCCGCGCTTTTGGCTTACGCTTAGTTATAAATTCACAGGCCTATACAGCCCTCAAGTTGTAAAACGACTTGTCAAGGGTTCTGGGAAGCATATTCCTTGCCGCTCTGCACATAGTGGCGTGCATTTCCCAGCAAGTCCGCCACTTCCCGGTCGGTCAGCGACCTGGCGACCTTTGCGGGGGAACCGACGATAAGCGATCGTGGCGGGAACTGTTTGCGGGGTGGGACCAGCGCGCCGGCTGCGACCAGGCATTCGTCCCCGATCACCGCTTCATCCAAGATTATCGCACCCATGCCGACCAGACACCTGTCGCCAATGGTACAGGCATGGATGATCGCCCCATGTCCTATGGTAACCGCTTCACCGATCACGGTGGGCATGCCGTCGTTCACATGCACCACGGCGTTGTCCTGGATATTGGTGCCGCTGCCAATGGTGATCGGGGCCATATCCCCACGGATAGTAGCATTGAACCATACCGAGCATTCTGCTCCCAGGGCGACATTTCCGATGATATCGGCACTCGGTGCGATATATGCGGCTTGTTCGATGTCGGGTCGGTGGTCTCTGTAGGGAACGATCATTGCGGTACCTCTACACCAACAGTACCCCAAGACGGGTTTCCCTGCCAAGCCGGGCCGAGCCTACCCGAACCGCTTGCCTTCGCCGCAGGGTGGGATTACAATAACGGGCTGCCACAGGAGGAAGGGGTGAAGCGATACAGTCGGAACATCGGTTTGAATTATCTCTACGTATCGCTCGGTTCCATGAACCTGACCCATGGACTGTGGATGATCTACCTCGCTTCCCGCGGTTTCAGCCTGGTCCAGCTGGGAATTCTCGAAGGTATCTACCATATTACCAGTTTCCTCATGGAAGTCCCTACCGGTGTGGTGGCCGACCTATGGGGAAGGAAGGTCAGCCGAATAGCGGGAAGGGTGATCTCGGTCGCCAGTCTGGCGATCATGTTCTACGCACGCAGTTTTCCTTTCCAGGCAATCGCATTCGTGGCCACGGCCTTGGGCAACAATTTGGAATCGGGTGCTGGCGATGCCTTGGTATACGATTCGTTGCTGCTCGATGGTAGGGAACACAAGTACATGAAGGTCGCGGGAAAGCAGGAACTTGTGTATCAGGCTACGTTGATCGTGGCTTTCGCGGTCGGAGGATATCTCGCATTGCGCTCATATGCCGCCGTATTCGGTTTGTCGATGGGGTTTTTTACTGCGGCCGCGGTGTGCGCATTCTTGTTCCGGGAGCCGCATATCGAGCGGCATGAAGCCTTCGGGGAGCACGGGGGCTTGCTCGGAAAAATCGGCAAGTCGATGCGTCTGCAACTGGTCGAAAGCCTCGCCATCATGCGCAAGCGGGGACGGATCGCGTTCTTCATCGTATTTTCCGAATTGTTGTTCTGTTTGATAACCGTGCAATTCTTCTACTTGCAGAACCATTGGATAGCCCTGGGATGGACGGAATTCGATATCGGTTTGGTTTTCGCCGCAAACGCGGTGGTCGCGGGAATCACAGCGGTCAAGGCTGCGAAAATCGAACAACGCATCGGTGAACGTGGAGTATTGACGCTCATGCCGTTGTTGATGCTGTTCTGCCTGTGGGGAGTCGCTACAACCCCTTTCGGTCAGGTGTTCTTCATCCTGGTGGGGTGTGTGGAGGGGATCCTGATCACAGCGGTCGGGACGTATATCAACAGGCTCATACCCAGCGCACAGCGGGCGACGATCCTCTCGTTTCAGAGCATGGCCTTCAGCCTGTTCATGATCGTGGTATTTCCTGCCGTGGGAGCAATCGGCGATACTTGGTCGATCCCTACCGCCTTCGTGGCCATGGCAGTTGCCGCATCGTTGCTCTGTATTCCCTATCTTTTGGTAGTAAAACCCTATTCCCGTATGTAAGCCCATCAGGGAGGTGCGGTCTGAAGAAGGCATGGCGGATCCTCTATGGGATGCCGTACCGATGCCGGCATATCCGATCGGCTTGACTGGCTATACTTGTAAAGCAGTTGTAATAATATCTGTATAGGTTATGTAAAAATCCTTGCATTTTTATTTGACAACCCCATGCAGCTCGTCTAGTATGGAATCGGGAGAAGGCCGTCTTGAAAACAATCAAAAGCGATGCCATATATGATGATCTCAAATATCGGATTTATTCCGGGGAGTTCAATGGATCGAAACGACTTCCATCCGAAACCGAGTTGTCGGCGTTCTACGCCTGTTCCAGACCAACGTTGCGCAAGGCGTTGGAGGTGCTGGTTGCCGATGGCCTGGTTGTGCAGCGACAGGGAGCCGGTTCCTTTCTCACGGAGAAGGGACTCAGCATTTCCCAAACCACCGAAATACCAACCATCAGAACGTCGTTGTTCGGGATCGTCTTTCCCGGGCTTGGGGTGAACTATGTGTTCGATATCATCTGCAACGAGGTGACCCGGATACTGGCACAGAGCAACTGCTCCCTTGTCTGGGGTGGTACGGTCATGCCGAATTCCCCTACGCTTATGGATGAGGTGCGGAAGATTTGCGCCAAATATGTGGAACTACAGGTCGACGGGGTCTTCTTCTCTCCCATCGAATATTCGCCTCTCAGTACAACGGTCAACGAATATATCCTCGAGACGTTCACACATGCCCAGATCCCAGTGGTCCTGATCGACTCCGATGTGGTGGAATTTCCCAAACAAAGCCACCATGACCTGGTCAGTCTGGACCATGTGCAGGCGAGTTACATCGTAACCAGGCATATGATCGAACAGAACATCCGCAATATCCATTTCCTCTCACCACCCATGTCGGCCAAGACCATCAAATTGCGGCAGATCGGATTTAGGGAAGCACTGTTCGATTGCGGTCTACCGATCGATTCCCTGGTTTTCCATCAGGCCGACCCGAGGGATCCGATTGCAGTCCGGTCCATCATTTCCCGTGGTGCCCAGGGAATCCTCTGCTCGAACGACGGGACTGCGATCACCCTGCTTGATACGCTCCGAAGCCTCGAAGTGGCTGTTCCCAGGGATCTGGTGGTGGCCGGATTCGACAATTTGAGCTATCTGTCGCAGATACGAACTCCATTGACCAGCATTTCCCAACCCACCGAATTGATCAGCCAGGAAGCGGTCAGGTTGATGTTGGCCCGGGTCAAGCATCCCCATCGGCCTTTCAGGACGGTCCGTTTTCCCGGTACCCTAATCATCCGACGCTCGACCAGGTACGGTTCCGAGTCGGACTAAATTACAGGAGCCTTGCCATGAAGCACAATGTACATGTCGGAATCGATATCGGGACTACGAATATCACCACGACGGTCCTGGACCTCGGAGAGACTGCTGTACCCCGGAGCCAGTCGGTTCCGAACAAACGGATCCCGACCGGCGAGTCCTTTGCATACGCCCAAGATTCCCATGCGATAGAACAATCGGTCTATTCGTTGCTTTCGCGCATCGACAAGCCGATCGGATCGATTTCCATTACCGGACAAGTCCACGGAATCGTCTACTACGATGCGGTGGGAAAGGCTGTGTCCCCACTCTATACCTGGCTCGACCAGCGGGCAATGGTGCCGGTCGGTGGAAAGACCTCCCAGGATGCGTTGTTCGAGGAAACCGGTATCCTGTTGCCTTCCGGATATGGATTGCTTGCCCATTATGCGAACCGCCGGCTGGGGAAAGTTCCCGAGGGTTCGGTCGGGTTCTGCGGGATACTCGAGTACATCGCCAACCGGTTGACGGGTTCTCTTTCCACCTGTTCCGATCCGAGTTGTCTTGGAACATACGGTGCGTTCGATCCGGTTTCGTCCGAATTCGATCCAACTGTGTTGCGGGAAGTCTTCGGGAATGCTGGACACCGTTTTCTCGAGGCAAGCCAACCGTTCGCGATTGCCGGGCATACCGCACAAGGCATACCCGTGACCTTCCCGGTGGGTGATAACCAGGCCGGTTTCTTCGGTATGGTCTCGCGCTGGGAATCCTCCGCCCTGATCAGCTTGGGAACCAGCGGACAGATATCCCTGTTCAGCCAATCCCCGGTCTGCCCCGATTCGATGGAGCTGCGTCCCTTCCTGGGGCAGGGGTATCTGCATGTGGGTGCGACACTTACCGCCGGAAAGGCCTATGAGACACTACAGAAGTTTCTCATGTCGGTTTACCAGGCGGCGCAAGTTTCGATAACGGACGAAGAGGTGTTCGATCTCATGAAACTGGCGGCGGTCGCATCAACCGGTGGAGACCCCCTGGTTGTGGATACACGGTTGACTGGAACACGAAAGGATCCCGCCATACGGGGCTCGATTCGGAATATCGGGTTGGACAACTTCACGTTGGGCAATCTGGTCGGATCCACAGTAGATGGGATCATCGGCGAATTGCAGGCGTTCAGTGCCGATGCGGCGGATGTGTTTTCGTCAGTATCCCGGATTGTCGCGACCGGCAGCTCGGTACGCAAGAACCAGCTGTTCAGCGAATCCTTGAACCGGGTATTCGACATGCCTGCCAGTATTGCGCAAGTCGACGATGGTGCCGGATTTGGATCCGCGTTGATTGGTGCGGTGGCGACAGGTGATATCGATATCGATACATCCCGGACGGTAGTGCACGGGATGTTGGGAACTTGAGGTGGAGGTGTATCTGTGAGGAAGGTAGGAATCTATTACGCATTTTGGACACATGAATGGGATGTCGATTTCGCTCCGTTCATTCGGAAGGTCGGCAAGTTGGGCTTCGACCAGCTCGAGTTGAATGGTGGCACGATCGTTACCCTTGATGCGGGCAAGCAACGGGATTTGAAAACCATGGCCGACGACGAGGGCTTGACCCTTTCCTACGGGATCGGATTGCAAAAGCCGTTCGATGTCGCCTCCTTGGACGAATCGGTCAGGCGGAAGGGTCTCGATTTCATGCAACGTATGATCGACGCTGTCGCCACCATGGGCGGTGGGATGATCGGGGGCACCATCCACGGATACTGGCCTGCGAGCATGCCGGCGGGAATGGACTCCAAACAGCCTTTTTGGGACCAAAGTGTGAAAAGCATGCGCGAATTGGCCCCCTATGCAGCACAACGGGGGGTACTGTTGAATGTCGAGGTCTTGAACCGGTTCGAACAGTTCATCGTGAACGATAGCCACGAGGCGTTGGCCTACGTACGGCAGGTCGACCATCCGGCGTGCCGTATCCTGCTGGATACGTTCCACATGAATATCGAGGAGGATTCCTTCGGTGATGCGATTCGGCGGATCGGTCCGTACCTCGCCGCATTCCATCTGGGGGAAACAAACAGGAAGATGCCTGGTACCGGACGGATTCCCTGGGGGGAGATCAAGCAAGCCCTGGACGATATTGGTTTCGATGGGCCTATGGTCATGGAACCGTTTGTGATGCAAGGAGGGCAGGTCGGTCGCGATATCGGGGTATGGAGGGAAATGGTGAAGGATCCGGATCTCGATACCATGGCGGCCAAATCCGCGAAATTCGTGCGGGACAATCTTGTGTGACGAAATTGTCGGACAGGTTGTGTCCTTGATGGAAAACTGTATCGGGTTGTCCCCCACCATGCTATACTGTCACCCCGATACAGCGTTCGTTCGCGGAACGGGCTTTTTTTCGACTGGAGGATCTGTTGATGACATTGCGTGATATCCGCAAACATGCGGTGGAACATATGGAGGCGGAAGCGGTCCGTCTCGAGAAGGATTTGGTAAAGATGCGGGCAATCCATGGGAAGCTGCAGTTGGAACTGTTCGATGCCGGAAAACGGCTCGACTCGTCCCCTGCTTCGGGATCCCTGGTCAAGCAGACCGAGGAACTGCAGAAAAGGATTTCCGAAATTGTCGTGACCATGCACCATCTCGATGCACGAATCAGCCGGATCAAACATCGCGCCGAGCGGCTACGACGCAACGGATAGTACATCCGGTGTTCCTTGTTTTTTTTATTTGGATTGCATTTTTATACTGAGAGTAAATATTTAAGAACTTCTTCCAAACTTCCGACATTTTTAATGGCCATTCTGGTTTGAATTGTGATACACTCGTAATCCCGACAAAGGGTGAAAACGTTTTCACCAAGGAGTGCATGCGATGGGTTCTGATCACACATTGGTAGCCAGGGCATTTGGAGAAATGGGATTGTCGCTACGTGCCGTTTTTCCCGATCCCATCGAGCGTACGCACGGATATGTCGATTACCGTTGGGAGGTGGTCCGAACCGATACGCATCATATTATCCATGCGGTTCCACCCGCCGACAAGCTGGACGAGACCTTCTGGGAAGAGTGGTACACGGTGAACGGCGGTCCGGTGACCCACCATATCCTGTTTTCAAACCAGCCTCCGGTCCCCTTCCACGACATCTTCGATCCTCCGGAGCAATTGGACGGCATACACCCCCAGGAGATTTTCGGCAGGCGTTGGTACGTCGTCGAGGATCCCCACATGCTGGCCTGGGGCGTGAGGAATCTGCTCGCCATCCGCTAGATAGGCCCAAGAAAAGTAAAGATTAAGTTGTTACAGATCACTAGTTCCCACTTGTCGTTTCGTATCCCAAGCGGTACCATGGGTAAAATCGATACACAAGGGGTGTGGGCATGGATGTGCGAATCATTGGGATCACGGGTGGTTCCGGGTCGGGCAAATCGACCATTGTCAGGAAGATCAGCGAGGTTGTAAGCGATTTCGTATTTATTCCACAGGACAACTACTACCATTCGGCCGAATATATCAGCAACGAGAATATCACCGCCTACAATTTCGACCATCCGGATGCATTCGATACACCGCTGCTCCACAAGCAATTGAGTGACCTCAAGGCAGGACGTCCCATCGAAATGCCCCAGTACGATTTTGTCCACCACAGGAGAAGGGCGGATTCCATACATGTCGAACCCCGTCCGCTGGTGATAATCGAGGGACTCATGGTGCTGTACGACAAGCAGATCAGGGATCTGCTCGATTTGAAGCTCTATGTCGATACTCCCGATGATATCCGGTTCATCCGTCGCCTCAACCGTGATATGACGGAGCGGGGAAGGACAGTGGAATCGGTTGTCCGCCAGTACCTCGAGGTTGTCCGTCCCGGGCATTTCAGCTTTATCGAACCGACAAAGGAGTTTGCCGATATCGTGATTCCCGAAGGTGGCCATAACGAGAATGCCTTGCGGGTGCTGATAACGTTTGTGAAGGATATCACCCGTTGAGTTGTTCGGACTTCCTGTCCGTCTCTTCCGATGGTTGTTCCGCACTCCCCTTGTCGTGGTTCTTATGGCGGTGCCGTCGGAAGATCGTATAGGGTGTCTTCACTGCCTTGCAGGAGAATTCCTCGGGTACCGGATCTGGTCCTCCATAGAAAAACGTGTGGTGGCAACGTCCGATTCTTGCCAGGCCAAGCGCAGTTCCCTTGAAAACCCCATGTCTTCGGACAGATTCGACCATGTATGCCGAACAGGACGGGGTATAGATGCAGGAAGGTGGCAACCACGGCGATATGACCACCCGGTAGAGGTGGGTGGGGATGAGAAACAGTTCTCTGGTTGCCTTGCGAAGGATCCGTCGGAGTTTTTCCATATGCCGAGTGTACGGTAAAGAAGCGGTCTTTACAATATTTTCGACCAGAGGCGGTTTGTACCTTTGACGAAACATCGGGGATTTGATATAGTTCACCTTCAGATGTTATGAACGTATATGATGGAGGGATACCAATATGGCAGGTGCAATTTCCAAGAACGCACGTCGTGGTGGCGAAAAGATTCTTACGAGCCGCTGGGGCGGTGCTATCAAAATGAAGTCCGTTTTCGAAAACGGCAAGCTTCGACATGTCGCCTACTGCGAGAAGAGCGGCAACACGGCACGCAAACCCAAAGACCTCATGTAGGGTTTTTGATACTGTGCAACGTAGCCTGTGCGAATAGCACAGGTTTTTTGTTTGCTCTTGTCTCTAGTCCTGCGATACGTTAGATTGAATCCAATGGGAGTTATGCGGCATGGATGAATCACCTATGGCAACAGTCCGTATCAAAGAGGGCAAGGAGAAGCAGCTGGTGAGACACCACCCGTGGGTGTTCAGCGGGGCGGTCGAGCCTTCCTCCAAGAAAACCGTTCCGAATCGTCCGGGTATCGTCAGGGTCGAGGATTCGACAGGATCGTTCATTGCCTACGGTTGGTACGATACCGACAGCCATATCCTGGTCCGACTGCTCAGTTGGAATCCCAAAACCGTTCCGAATACCAATTGGTGGGTCGATACCTTGTCGGCCTCCATTCAACGGAGAATGCATTTTTTCCAAGCCTCCAAGAAAACCAATACGTTCCGGCTTGTCCATGGGGAAGCTGATTTCCTTCCGGGAATAGCCATAGATATATATGGTAGTACGATCATGTGCATGATTTCGGCGCGGGTCGCATGGGACCATCGTCTCGTGGTCGTCCAGACACTGCAGAAGCTGCTCAACCCTCTGGTGGTCCTGGTGACGACCGACTCCGCCTTTTGCGGTATCGAGAAACTTCAGGAGACTACCGAACGCTATGTCGGGGGTATGCTTGTCACCGATCGGGAGGAATCCGAGGTCATATTCAGGGAACATGGACTCTCCTATTCGTTCCAGCCTGGTAGCGGGCAGAAGAGCGGTTTCTTTTGCGACCAGCGGGACAATCGTAGTCGCGTCGCGGCGTATGCACGTGGCAGGAATGTCCTCGATGCCTTTTCCTATACCGGCGCATTTTCCTTCAATATGCTCGCCCAAGGTGCTCGGTCGGTAACCGCTGTCGATAGTTCCGCCCCGGCGTTGGAGCGGCTTGCCTCGCAATTGGCGCTGAACGTCGGGAAGGGGCGACTTCCGTTCGATTCCAAGGACCGGTTGCATGTCGAACAGGCCGATGTATTCCAATATTTGCGTGACATGCAGGCGAATTCCTATGATCTGATCGTCCTCGATCCTCCCAAACTTGCCCATACGAAAGCCCAAGTCGACGGAGCCTTGCGCGCTTACAAGGACTTGAACAGGTTGGCGATCCAGAAGGTGACACAAGGTGGAATCGTGGCGACCTTCTCCTGTTCATCGGGTGTTACGAGGGACATGTTGCGCACCGCAATCGCTTGGGCAGCCAAGGATGCGCGGAGGGAAGTCCAGATTCTCGAAACACTTGGACAATCGTCCGACCATCCGATACGGCTCTCGTTTCCCGAGTCCGAATATTTGAAAGGATTCATTTTCTTGGTCCTGTGAGGTGTTTGCATATGGAATCGGCCTATAACAAGTGGGATATTCACATTTTTTCTGTATCCAGAATTTATACTGTGTGTTATAGTGGTGATGTATAATGACTCAAAAGAATGTCCATGAGGAGGAAACACGTGAAACGTCTTTCAAGAAGTCTAATCACGACACTGCTGGTCGCACTACTTGCCTTTGCGTTCATAGGTTGTCAAACAACCCCGAAAGTTGAGGCGATTGAACCGGCACCGCCAGTTGTCGAGCCTGCTGCTCCAGTAGCTGCACCCGCAGCACCTGTAGTCGAAGCACCGGCTCCAGTCGAGGAACCCGTAGTAAGTCCACCAGTGGAAGCTGTTGCGGCACCTGCTCCCGCAGTTGTCGAGCGCAAGGCCCCCACGGAAGATATGGTGGTGAAGTCGAACGATCGTTTCAACGAGTTCGACCTGTACATTGCACACACGAACGATGTGCTTGGATCGATTGACGATGCCGACGGTATCGGATATGCGAAACTCGCAACCGGCGTTAAGTTCGGCCGTTCCCTG
>PGXU01000047.1 GCA_002839335.1 Spirochaetae bacterium HGW-Spirochaetae-4 | reverse complement strand
CTCCGGTACAATAGTCTGTTTGGTTGAACCGCCGTATGCCGAACGGCACGTACGGTGGTGTGAGAGGTTGGGGCCTAGCGGCCCCCGCCTACTCGATTTCCCCCCCCCTTCCTCCGCCCCTATCTGTTGACAGGAACCCCCCACTTTCCCATTATTAGGGACGTAGGGAAAAAGGGGAATTCGCATGCCAGACACTACGATAAAACGGATCGCTTCACCAATCTTGACAACCGGACGACTTGTCCTGAGGCCGTTTGTCATGGATGATGCCCAAGCGCTGTTCGCCTGGGCGTGTGATCCCGAGGTCACCAGGTATCTCCGCTTTCCGTCACACGAAGATATCGGCGATTCGAGGAAGGTCATCGAACGGTGGATGGCAGAGGCAACGAAACCTCCATTTTTCCATTGGGCGATCACTATCCGAACCACCAAAGAGGTGGTGGGTTCTATCGGAATCGATGTGCAAAGTCCCCATGACAACCGTGGTGAGGTAGGCTATTGTCTTGCCAGACATGTTTGGAACCAGGGATATGCGACCGAATCGTTGCAGGCCGTTCTTGACTTCGGACTCCAGGTTGCGGGATTCCATAGGATCGAAGCCTGCCATTCCGTATTGAATCCAGCTTCGGGAAAAGTCATGCAGAAAGCCGGGATGCGTTTCGAGGCGGGACCATTGCACCATTATTACCGCTCCGATGCATTGGGATACCAGGACACCTTGATGTATACCGTCTTCAGCGACACTTTCTAGGATATGCAGCTTACCATGGGAAAGACGATAGTAGAGTCCTTCATCTGGTACTTTTTCCTCTATAGCATGTTGGGGTATGTATGCGAAGTGCTGTACTGCTCCCTAGGTGCCCGCCGATTGGTGAATAGGGGATTTCTCCATGGTCCGTACATTCCCGTGTATGGATTCGGCGCTATCTTCTCGATCATGTTCTTGACCCCATTCAAGGACTTCATTCTGCTGGTGTTTCTTCTCGGGTTGTCCGTTTGTTCGGTCATCGAGTATGTGACCGGGCTGATCCTCGAATTGGGTTTCCACACGCGGTTGTGGGACTACAGCGGGCGAAGATTTTCGATTCGTGGAAGGATTTGCCTTTTGAATTCCGTCTTGTTCGGGTTCCTCGTGCTGGCCGTACTGTACTGGATCCAGCCAGCAGTGGAAAAATGGGTAGGAGGATTACCTGGACAGTTGCGGACAGTCGGTGCTTCCGGTATGCTTCTTCCCATAGCGGGGGATACCACCGCCAGCATCTTCGGAATGGCGGCATTCACAGAAAAGTTGGCCCGTTTGAAACGGATGAGGGAATTGATGGAGTCCCGGCTTGTTGTCGTCGAACGACTGGAAGCCGAAATTGGACGGTTGCATGAGCAGTTGCGACGGGCAGGCTACAGGCTGCTTGACGCTTTCCCTGGAATGAGGTCATTGGATTTCGACTTGCAATTGGGTCAAGTGAGAAAAATCATCGAAGAACGACGTGCCAAGAGAAATCAGGGGCGGAAACATCGGAAAGGGGAGTAGGTAGTGGACAGGGACATGGCGGATCGCATAGCAGGTATACTCGATCGGATGCAACAAGCCATGCTGTCGTGTGGCAGGGTGGATACAGTCGAGCTCATGGCCGTATCGAAGACCCATCCGCTGGAAGCGGTTCTTGCAGCCGTCGATTGCGGACAGCTGCTGTTCGGTGAAAATAGGGTCCAGGAGATCCAAACGAAATTTCCGGAGACCAGGAGCGCCTACCAAGTACACCTGATAGGACACCTGCAGTCGAACAAGGTGCGCAAAGCCGTGGGATTGGTCGATGCGATAGATTCGGTGGATTCGCTGAAACTAGTTCGGTTGATCAATACCGAGGCATTGAAACTCGAAAAACGGATTCCGATCCTTTTGGAATGGAACACATCCGGGGAAACGGCCAAATCGGGATTCACCGACGAGAGGGAATTCTTTGCCGTCCTCGATGAAGCACCACAGCTGCAGGGAGTGGAGATCCGCGGACTCATGACGATCGGTCCCTTGACCGACAATGAGACGATGGTCCGCACGGCATTCGCCAAGTTGCGCGATCTCGCGCGAACTTGCTCCGAACGGTATCCCGCACTTTCATTCGATACCTTGTCCATGGGGATGAGCCAGGATTTCCTCTGGGCAATCAAGGAAGGTTCCACCATGGTACGGATCGGCACCGCGATTTTCGGTGGGAGGGACTACCGGTGAAAAGGATTGTGGCAATCGTATTGCTGCTGGTACTGTGCGCCTCTCCTCTGGTCGCCGATCATGTTCCCTATTCTCCTGACGAATTCCCCCAGTGGAGTATCAAGTTGCGAAGGGCCGAGACCTTGATGTTCGGGGCACTCCCGATCACGCTGGGGGTGACCAGCCTTTCGTATGCGGCAGCCTTGTCCTTGGGTGCCTCTCCCTTTTACGACGATACCTTCAAGGACACCATGACGGTGATCGGCATAGCGGGCACCTTGGCACTTGTTGTCGCCATCGCCGACTACATCATAGGGGAGATGCAAGAATAATGGCTTCAATCACACATGAACTGAACGGAATTGTTCCACACGGTACGGTTCCCAGTCGGATAGATTCGTGGATTTCCCTGCAATACGAGAGTTTTCCGCGCTCGGCCGCTTCAGATTCCAGGACGGTATTCACCATAGATGGCAAGGTCGTCAAGAAAAGCAAGATGGTGAAGGGTGGCAACACCATAAGCGTGACATGGGTGGAGGATGTGTTCGACCATATTGTCGGCCAAGATATTCCATTGCAGATCCTATATGAGGATTCCCACCTGTTGGTGATCGACAAGCCGCAGTCGCTGGTCGTGCATCCGGGAGCAGGAAATCCCGACAATACGGTGGTGAATGCCCTGGTGTACCGCTATGGAGACAATTTCTTTTCGACGACACACGCCTCCGAGGACGATGTGGAGGAAGACGATCCTGTGGGAACCGCCCAACCGCTACGTCCGGGAATCGTGCATCGGCTGGACAAGGATACCTCGGGAGTCATGGTGATTGCCCTCGATAGGGGAAGCCATACACATGTGGCCTCACAGTTCAAGGAACGGACCACCGAAAAGTATTACATCGCGATTGTCTGCGGATACTTTCCCAAACGCAGGGGCCATATAGAGACGACTATCGTACGCGATCCGCGCGACAGGAAGAAATTCTGTGTGGGCAAGGAACAGGAGGGTAAGGTTGCGAAGACCGATTACCT
Organism: Spirochaetae bacterium HGW-Spirochaetae-4; assembly: GCA_002839335.1. Classification (GTDB taxonomy): domain Bacteria; phylum Spirochaetota; class Spirochaetia; order Sphaerochaetales; family Sphaerochaetaceae; genus UBA8525. Next base: position 21,931 of record PGXU01000047.1, on the reverse strand, counting down.
GGTCCTTCGCCAGTTCCATAATTTCGCACTGGTGCGGTTGCGGCTGCTGACCGGAAGGACACACCAGCTGCGGGTGCATTTGAAGCATATCGGGTGTCCGATATTGGGAGATCCGGTCTACGGGAAACCGAATGCACTGTTCCCCGATTCCTCGATGATGCTGCACGCGTTGTGTTTGGAGATCGAACACCCCGTTACCGCCGAGAGGATGCGTTTCACGGCACCTATGCCGGATCGGTTCAAGGTCATATTGCGTTCCCTATTGCAAAAACACTAGGGTCTCAGTTTAGGTCATGATGCTCGGGTGGCTCAACTGGGCAAGATCGTCGATCGCCATGGCATCGATAAGTTCACGGTTGAACATCTTCTCGATCTTCAATGCGGAAATAGTTCCATGTCCCGGGAAAATGAGAAACCGTTCGTCCAATGTGAGCAGACGGTTCTTGATTCCCTTCAACAGCAGGGCCTTCTCCAGGACTCCGGTGGTCGCCCCGACACGGCCGGCATACAGGACATCGCCGGTGAACAGGGCATTCCCGATCTTATAGACGAAAGAATCGATCGTATGCCCGGGTACTTGGATGGCTTCGACGGTGATTCCCGACAAATCGAGGATCGCGCGGTCGCGTACCTCCTTGACCGGGCTCTCGTACATGCTGGGCGATCCGGCATACACGATCGGATCGTAGATCTTGACCAACGTACCCAAGCCTGCCGTATGCGAAGGATGGCGATGCGTCAACAGTACATGCGCTATAGTGAAGCGATTGCTCTCGATCCGTTCGATGAGCTCCAGGTCGATATGCCCGGGATCGATGAGAATCGCATCACCGCCATCCTCGGGACCGACCAGGTAGGTGTTCGAAAATTCATTCAAGGAGAAATGGAAGAATACTTTCATGGGTATCTACGAGAAACTCGCCTCCTCGAAATTTGAATATTTGAAGGAGACGTTCTGCCGGTCCGTATAGCGGAAATCGGCATTTTTCAAATTGCAGTCGACAAACTGGACATTGACCAGATGCGACGAGCAGAAGTTTGAATAGTATAGGTCCGACGAACTGAAATCACAATCACGTGCATCGATACCCATGAAATTCGTATGGATCAGCAATGTGTCCGTGAATGAACATCCCATGATCTTGGAACCCGCCACAACCGAGTGTCGCGCATCGCTACCATCGAAATTGCAATTTTCGAACAGGCAAAAATCGAAGAAGCAGGCTTGGATCTTCGATTGTGAGAAATCGACATTCTCGAATACGCAACGGGCGAAGTCGCAGGTGGTCAGATGTACGTTCGAGAAATCGATATCCTTCAGCCTGACGTCGGTCATCACCACATCGCGGTGCCTGTGGGAATCGGAAAGGGATGCGATAAGCGATTGCAAGACCTGGTCGCTGTTCTCGGCATGTTGGAGGCACGTATACATGTCTTCCAACGCATAACGGCGACAACCTTCCACTGCACAGGGTACACATTTGAACATGCAATGAGCCTATCAAATGGAATGCCGCATGTAAAGACAATTGCTTGCACACTGAGGTGAATGTCGTTAGAGTGATACCATGGATGAACAGATCGGTATTGTTACGCGCGGTATAAACAACATTTATGCCGTTGTGTCCTTGGATGATGTATCTCGACTGGCAACTGCCAGAACCTATTCCTGCCGGATCAAGGGCAAGGTCCTGCAGGATGTCGACGATGTCTACAATCCTTTGGCTGTCGGGGACCAGGTCCTCTTCAACGTCCATCAAGGTGACGAGGGTATGATCCTCAAACGGTTGGAACGAAGGAACAGTTTCGAACGCTGGAATGCCAAACGGGGGACAAACCAGACGTTGGTGGCCAATATGGATCTTGCGATTTGCGTGACCTCCACCGACGATCCGCCATTCAGGCCCCGTTTCATTGATCGTGCAATCGTATGTGCCCACGACATGCCGCTCATGATCGTGTTGAACAAATGTGACCTCATGTTGACCGAAGAACAAAACGAGCGCTTCCAACTCTACGCCTCGCTTGGCTACGATACGTTTGCGATGTCGGCGTTCGACGGAAAGGGGATCGAAGCGTTGCATGCCTTGTTGCGCGGCAAGACGGTTGCCATGATCGGGCAATCCGGAGTCGGCAAATCCACATTGGTGAATGCCCTGCTCGGGGGGCCGGATGTGCAGAAGACCGGTGATATCTCCAACAAGTTCCATAGGGGGCGGCACACGACCAACCATGCCCTCATGTTGCCGGCCGATGGTTTCAATATCGTGGACACACCGGGAATGCGGGAATTGCTCATACCGCATGAAGATCCCCATCTTATCGCAGAAACTTTTCCTGAATTTAGAAAATATGCTGATAAATGCTCTTATCAGCCATGTCTACATGATCATGAGCCTGGCTGTGCCGTCAAGGAACAAGTTGAGGCAGGGTCGATCCATCCCGATCGGTATGAAAGCTATCTGAGAATGATCGCTTCGGTCGAAGACCGTCCGGAGAGTTGGGAGAGTGATCGCCGGTAAGGAACCGCTATGGATAAACGGACTATACAGGACTTGGGATTTCCCACAGTCTTGGAGGAATTGTGCAACATGTGCCTCTCCGAGGAGGGGCGGGAAACACTTCAGGATCTCGAATTCATCACCGATGTGGACAAGCTGGCCCAACGCCAGGATATTGTCGAGGATCTCATGGCCTTGGGTACCTATGGGAAAAGCGCTCCCGTATCTTTTCCATCGATCCGTGACAGCATCGTCGAATTGAAGATTCCCGGTGGCCGTCTCGACGGAGAACAGCTGTACAACCTGGCTTTGTATCTGGATGCCGCCAGGATTTTCACGGAATTCTGTAGAATGCAGAGAAAATTACCCGGTGAGGCACCGGGGGATGTGGTATGGAAACCGGCTATGGATTTGTTCACACCCTTCGATAGCGCCTTGCATACATTGTACAAGCATCTGGACGATACGCTCGAGGCCCCGGGAGTAGTGAAGTCTTCCCATCCCGCGATCGTGCGGTTGGTGAAGGAAGTGGAACGACGGCGAGCCGAACGGCAGACCTATAGTTTGGATTTCCTGAAGCGCCAGAACGATGCATCCATGAATATCCAACCGGTGTTCAGGGACGGCAGGGTAGTGCTCCCGGTGCGCAACGACCAACGTTCCGGCACCGAGGGTATTATCCACAGTTCGAGCAGTTCCGGTGCGACAGTCTTCATGGAACCGTACAAGTTGGTCGAACTCAACAACCAGGTTGTGATGGCGCAGCAGCAGATACAGATGGAAATAGCCCGGATCCTCGCCCAGTTGTCCCAGGAAGTCAGGGACCAGTTGGCGGTGATTGAAGACCTTTCCACGCGGATCGGCTATGCCGATAGTCTGTATGCCAGGGCGCGGTACGCTTCGAAGCGAGCCTGTGTCCGTCCGATACCGAGCAAGGACGGTACGCTTTCGCTGATACAAGCGCGGCATCCGTTGCTCAAGGACAAGGCGGTACCGATCTCCATCGATCTGGATCCGAGTATCAAGGCTGTGGTGATCAGTGGGCCGAATGCCGGTGGAAAGACCGTAACCATAAAAACCGTGGGGCTGTTTGCCCTCATGCACCAATACTTCTATTTCGTTCCTGCCGCAGAAGGTACGGTCATGCCCATATTCCATGCCGTGTATACCGATATTGGGGACGAACAGTCGATAGAAGAGTCGCTTTCCACCTTCAGTGGCCATATGCGCAATATTGGGGAGGTCCTCCAGGCGTGCGATTCCCATTCGTTGGTGATCTTCGATGAATTGGGAAGTGGTACGGATCCGGTCGAAGGATCCGCGTTGGCCCGGTCGATACTCGAATACTGTGTGCAGAAGGCGGCGCTCACCTTGGTTACGAGCCACCACAGTGTGTTGAAGCAATATGCCTATGCACATGAGAACCTGTTGAACGCATCCATGGAATTCAACGGGGAGACCCATGAACCGACATTCAGGATAATCAGCGGGTTGCCGGGCGAGAGCCATGCCCTGGACACAGCCAGACGCATGCATCTTCCGGAAATAGTTCTGGAACATGCAACCAAGTATATAGGTTCTGAACTGGTTGAGATTTCGACCATAATCCGGGGCCTGGAGGAAAAGCGAAGGGAAGCGGAGGCTCGTGAGGCGGCATTGGACGCCAGGACGAAAAAAATACAGGAACAGGTCAGGCATATGGATCTGCAACAACTCAAGCTGAAACAACAGGAGCAACTGCTGAGGAAAGAGCAGATCGGAGACCTGTCACGATTCATCTCGGAAAAGCGTAGCGAACTCGAGAATCTGGTCGCCGAATTGCGGGAAGGGGAAATCACCAGGGAAAAGACACTGAAGGTAAAGGATTTCATCGCTTCCATGGAAAGGCAACAGGCAGATAGCGAGCGGAAGGCACATGAAGTCGCACAAGCTGTCGAGGCGGAGACGTCACGTGGTGATTCTGAGAATATCACGTATTCGATAGGTATGGATGTCATCGCCGGACCGCACAAACGTGAAGGTCGTATAGTCAGGAAAGAAAAGAACGGGAAATGGATAGTTGCGATCGGACCGATGAAGTTCCCCTTGCATGAAAAGGATTTGCGTCCGGTTTCCTCCAAGGTGACAAAGGATAGGAAGAAAGTCTCGATTTCGTATGAGTCGCGTTCGGTGGCTCCTCGTCCTACAATAGATGTGCGTGGTATGACACTGGACCAGGCGATCGAGGTGGTGGTGATGCAGATCGAGGGGGCATTGGTCCACTCCGTCGGTAGTTTCTCGATCATCCATGGCATGGGGGATGGTATTCTCGCCAGGGGAATCCACGAATATCTCAGGACAGTTCCACAAGTGACCAACTACTATTTTGCCAGACCAGAGGATGGCGGGTATGGGAAGACCTACGTCGAGTTTTAGCTTTACAGACCGCCGGTGTCGATGATAGTCTTGAGACCCGTATCCCGCAATTGGCTGGAAAGGAGCACGAGAATGACAGATTACATGGATGGAACCGGTATCCAATACCATTTGCACATACAGAAGGGTGATGTCGGACGATACGTGATTCTGCCTGGGGATCCGAAAAGATGCGAGAAAATCGCCCGCTATTTCGACAATCCCCAATTTGTAGCCGATAGCAGGGAATATGTGACCTATACGGGATTTCTGGATGGGGAGAAGGTCAGTGTCACCAGTACGGGGATCGGAGGACCATCGGCATCGATTGCCATGGAGGAACTGTACCAATGTGGTGCCGATACGTTTATCCGCATGGGTACCTGTGGTGGGATTGCGTTGCCGGTGATGGGTGGCGATGTTGTGATTGCGACAGGAGCTATCCGAAACGAAGGCACCAGCCGGGAATATGCCCCGATCGAGTTCCCTGCGGTAGCCAACTTTGAGATTGTCAACGCGTTGGCATCGGCTGCTTCCCAACTTGGCAAGCGCCACCATATCGGTGTGGTGCAATGCAAGGATTCCTTCTATGGACAGCACGAGCCTTCCACCAAACCCGTTTCCTATGAACTGGAGCAGAAGTGGGAGGCGTGGAAACGTTTGGGGACCTTGGCCAGTGAGATGGAGTCTGCGGCTTTGTTCGTCGTTGCCAGCTATCTTGGAGTCCGTTGTGGCAGCGAGTTCCTAGTGGTGGGAAATCAGGAACGGGAGAAACTGGGCATGGAAAACCCGATCCTGCATGATACGGAAACGGCGATCGAGGTCGTTATTCAAGGAATACGTAACCTGATCGCCGCAGACAAACAAAAAGCAAAGGGCTGAGACTACCGATTACGCTTTGGCCAGACGCCTACCGAACTCCCGTGCCGACTCGCAACCATCGCCATCGGGATTCCAATTGTTCCGAAACGGTTCGTCCACCAAAGAGAATCCTGCCTTCTCCAGGTACTCGGCCATCTTCTTCGGAGCTTCCCCGGTCCATCCGTAACACCCGAATGTCGCCGCCTTTTTCCCTTTCATCTTCAATTCCCTCAAGAAATGGAGGAATCCGGCGATACTACCCAACATGTCGTTTCCGACTGTGGGTGATCCCGCAACGATCAGCTTGGACTTGAACACTTCGGTCATGACATCGTTCTTGTCTGTTTTGGCGATATTGTAGACTTTCACTATGGTAGTCGGATCGGCTTCAACGATTCCAGCGGCGATATTGTCCGCCAACGTCCTCGTTCCATCCCACATGGTGTCGTAGAAGATTGTGACTTGGTTCTCCTGATAGTTGTCGCACCAAGCGGCGTATTTTTCAACGATCTGCATGGGATTGTCGCGCCAGACGACCCCGTGGCTGGTGGCGATGATATCGATCGGCAATTTCAACGCTATGATCTCGGCCAACTTGCGTTTGAGGATTGGACTGAATGGTGTGAGGATATTGGCATAATACTTCAGTGCTTCGTAGTCCAGTACACATTGGTCGGCAAAATCGTTGAACAACGTACTGGTGGCATAATGCTGGCCGAAAGCGTCGTTGCTGAACAGGATGTTGTCTCCAGTCATGTATGTGGCCATACTGTCGGGCCAGTGCAACATGGTCATCTCGACAAACACCAGTTGCTTGCCATTGCCGATATCCAGTGAGTCGCCGGTCTTCACCGTGTGGAAATTCCATTTCTGGTGGTATTGTCCGGTAAGCGAGTCGACGGCTTTCGCGGTACAATAGATGGGAACATCGGGTATCAGTTCCATGAGCCTAGGCAATGATCCGCTGTGGTCGACTTCCCCATGGTTCACCACGATGGCATCGATGGAATTCAAATCGACTTCCTCAGCCAAATTCTTCACGAATATATCGGCATAGGGTTTCCATACCGTATCGATAAGAACGGTTTTCTCCTCTTTCACCAAATAGGAATTGTAGCTGGATCCTTTGTGTGTCGAGTAGTCGCTCCCGTGGAATTGGCGAAGTTCGGTATCGATTTGTCCGACCCAATACACATTGTTCTTGATTTTCTTATGCACGGCACATTTCCTCCATCGCTTGCATTATACTACATTTTACTTCTTTTTGACGTATGAAATCGCTGATTTGGGACAGATGTCCGTACAATCCTCACACTGGAGGCATTTCGCGGCATCGATTCTTGCTTTTCCTTCGTTTCCCGACAAGGTGACCGCACCTACCGGACAGACCTTCACACAACGGTTGGTCCTAGCGCATGAACTCTCCTCGACGGTTCGTGAATAGCGGGCGAATCTTCCACCCAATCCCAGCAACAGACTGTAGGGACAGAGGCTGTTGTGCCATATGGATGCCTTCATGAAGAATGTTACGGCCACAGACAGCACGAAAAGGATAGGTAGTATCGGTATTTCCTTGCCCAAGACTCCCCTGCCAAGAGCCATGGTCGCAACTATTGCGACAAGCATGACGTAGCGGAGATGGGGATTCACCAACCACCGTGGTAGGCGTTGGCGCTGCACGCCGAGTTTCCTGGATATCTTTTCAACCGGTCGCATGACGGTGTTCATCGGGCACGCATATCCACAATAGACACGTCCCAGAATTGGGGAAACCAGTACCCCGCCGATATATACCAGGAGCCATAGTTGGAACTGCCCAGTCGAAACAAGGAAGATGAACAGGGTCAGGAATACCAGTCGTGAAAGTGTATAGATATGTGTTCTTTTTATATTCTTCATGTGACACTCCTTGACATCATATGCCATCATACCGACAATCTGGTGCATAATGTGTCGCATCGGTAACACAATTGGAGGAAACATGAGGCCGATCGTATTGGATATCCCGACCATACGGGAATTTCCCCTGTTGTCCATGCTTCCGAACGAGGCAGTCGAACAAAGCCTTGCCAGACGGACCATGCGTTGCTACTCCTTTCACCGGAATGAACTCGTCCATCTTGAGGGAGATCCGTGTGATGCGGTGGATATGATCGCCCATGGGATACTGGCGGTCCAACAGATGGATGAAGAAGGCAATATGTTCTCGGTGGCATCTTTCGAGAAGAATTGTATTGTGGGTGGAAATATCGTGTTCTCTTCCAAACCACTATACCCCCACACGATAGTCTGTGAGGGGGAGTGTAGGATTGTCCGTATAGATACCGACACTGTCTTCGATTTCTGCATCGCATACCCTGGATTCCTCAGGTTGTTCCTCAAGGCGGCAAGTGACAATACTTTGTTGGTGAATGAAAAACTCACCAATATCATGCATCGTTCACTTCGTCAAAGATTGGTGGCGTACTTGAAAGCTGAATCTGTCCGCCAGCATTCGGCATCAATACTGCTTCCAGTCACAAAAACACACTTGGCGCACATTATCGGTGTACAACGGACATCAATTTCGCGCGAACTCGCAAAAATGCAAAAGGAAGGTCTGTTGATGTGTGAAAAGAAGAAAATAACACTCGATCGGAGCATGTTAAATCGATACTGATATATCGAAAAAGCCCTGTTGATTTCTCCCTCCTAGGTTGTCATTTTCAGATTGAGCGTATATAGTGTCTCCATATTAACAAGGTGGGATTGCGCATGGAACTGCAAATTCAGGATTTGGTGGATTCTATCAAACGTGATGGAATAGCCGAGGCCGAGAAGAAGGCCGCTCAGATCGTTTCCGAGGCAAAACAGAAGGCCGACGAGTTGGTTCGCAATGGTGCGAAGGAAGCGGCGAAATTGGTCGAGGATGCGAAGAAAGAAGTGACTGTCATGCAACAGAGCGGGAAAGCCGCTATTGAACAGGCTGGTCGGGATGTTGTCCTTTCATTGAAGAAAAGCATCAATTCCCATTTCGATCGTCTTCTTGAAAAGACAGTTTCAAACACTTTGACTGGTGACGATTTGGTTAAGCTTATTGTCCAGGTAGTCGGAAGTGGTATGGCCAAAGCTGAAGAATCCGCGGTCGAACTGGGCACCTCCGACTTTGCCAAATTGGCAGATTCCCTGCGCAGCGAGCTTGCCGCTGAACTGAAGGCAGGTTTGGAAATTCGTCCTGTGCCCTCGGTGGCTGTCGGGTTCCGACTGTCTTCCAAGGACGGCTCCAGTTATTATGATTTCAGTGCCGAAGAAACAACCAGGATGCTGGCTCCATTCCTCAATACATCTATTCAGGAAATGCTTCTTTCGGCTCCAGACGCCCGGTGAGGAGATCAACGTGGCGTCATATTATTATCTGACAGCATCTCTACCCATGCTCCGTTTCGAAATGACGCCACCGATGTCAAGTGCGCAATTCTTGGATGCGTGCCGGCAATCGTTGGGAGCCAACGACATGGAAATGGTGGAGACCCTCGTGTCGGGAGATATCGAAACGGTCGGCGGCGGTAACAATTGGCTGGCGCAATGGCGGGATTTCCTTGGGCAAGTGCGGGACACCTTGCACGGACAACGGGTTGCGAATATCGAAGGTAGCCATGAGGGCAATAAGAATCCTGTCGTACAGGATTATCATATAGTGGAGGTTGTCCGTACGGCGATGCAGGCGGATAATCCTCTCGAAGCCGAATTGATCCTTATGCGTCTCTACTGGCGTAAAGCCGACGAGTTGTCGCAATCCCATGTATTCGATGTGGATACATTGCTTACCTATGCGATTCAACTCGGCATATTGGAACGAAAGGCTTTGTTTACCCCGATGGAGGGAAACGCTGAATTCAAGCGGTTGTTCTCCAATTTGCAGTCGATTATCAAGAGCATATAAACGGAGTGTGGTGTTATGGCAAGAAATAGCGGACGAGTCACCGGTGTGAATGGAAATATGGTGACGGTTCAGTTCGACGGTGATGTCTCTCAGAACGAAGTGGGATATATCCTGCTTGGAGAGCAGAGGTTGAAATCGGAAGTCATTCGGATTTCTGGAAAAATCGCCTCGTTGCAGGTGTTCGAGATGACCGCGGGAATCAGTGTCGGAGAGAAGGTTGAATTCACCGGCTTGATGCTCAGCGTTGAACTTGGTCCCGGTTTGCTTACCCAGATCTATGACGGGTTGCAAAACCCATTGCCGGAATTGGCCGAACAGTGTGGCTTCTTCTTGCAACGCGGCGTGTATTTGCAGCCGATTCCGGACAAATCATGGGATTTCACTCCTGTGGCGAAAGTCGGTGACACGTTGTTCCCTGCCCAGACGATAGGTACGGTTCCAGAAGGAATCTTCACACACCGGATCATGGTTCCGTTCGATTTCGCCAATGTGGCTTGGACGGTCGATTCCATTCGACCGTCCGGAACCTATGGTGTCCGCGAGGAAATTGCTGTCCTGAAGGATCCGAAGGGAAACAAGAAAAGTGTTTCCATGGTGTTCACCTGGCCGATCAAACGTCCGATCACCAATTATGTCGAACGGTTGCGTCCGACAGAACCACTCGTTACACAAGTGCGGATCATCGATACCTTCCTTCCGGTCGCCAAAGGTGGGACCTACTGTATTCCCGGTCCTTTTGGTGCAGGAAAAACCGTTCTGCAACATATGACAAGCAGGAATGCGGATATCGATATCGTAATTATCGCAGCATGCGGCGAACGGGCTGGCGAAGTTGTGGAAACCTTGAAGGAATTTCCTGAGTTGATTGATCCAAGGACCGGAAAAACCCTGATGGAGCGGACAATCATTATCTGCAATACCAGTTCCATGCCGGTTGCGGCCCGTGAGGCTTCCGTCTATACCGCAGTGACCATAGCGGAGTACTACCGCCAGATGGGATTGCATATCCTTCTGTTGGCCGACTCTACCAGCCGTTGGGCCCAGGCGATGCGAGAAATGTCCGGTAGACTCGAGGAAATTCCCGGTGAAGAGGCTTTCCCTGCTTATCTGGAATCCGTCATCGCGAGTTTCTACGAACGCGCGGGTATCGTGAAGTTGGGTGACGGCAGCAAGGGCTCGGTCACCATTGGCGGTACGGTTAGTCCCGCCGGCGGTAACTTCGAGGAACCGGTCACACAAGCCACGTTGAAAGTTGTCGGTGCATTCCATGGCCTTTCCCGTGAGCGCTCGGATGCCAGAAAATACCCGGCGGTGCATCCGCTCGACAGCTGGTCCAAATACGCGAGTGTAATCGATGCCGACAAGGTGTCCTATGCCAGGAATATCCTGTTCTCAGGCAATGAAGTAAGCCAGATGATGAAGGTTGTCGGCGAAGAAGGAACGAGTCTCGGTGATTATGTCGTTTACCTCAAGAGTGAATTGATCGACAGCGTCTATCTTCAACAGAACTCCTTCGACCCTGTGGATTTCGCCGCCCCGATCGAACGGCAGGAATTGGTGTTCGATGTATTGTTCAAGGTCCTGGGTTCCGAGTTGCAGCTCGATGACAAGAAGGCCGCCCGTGCCTTTATCAACGAGATCAGGCAGAAATTCATTGACTGGAACAACACGGCACGGGATGACGAGCGGTTCGATATGTATTTGAGGGAAATCGAAGAATTGGTCGCCCAACGGTTTGTCAGCTATGAACGCCGGGCAGCCAAGATTCTCCAAGTTAAGTAGGTGGTGCGATATGCAGAAGGTATATACGAAAATTGAGTCTATTGCAGGAAACGTCATATCGGTGAAAGCCGAAGGGGTCCGTAACAGTGACCTCGCGATAGTGACGTCTTCGCACGGGGAATCGTTGGCAAACGTTATCAAACTCGAGGGTGAGACGGTTTCGTTGCAGGTATTCGCAGGTGCCAGAGGTATCTCTACGGGTGACCATGTACGATTTCTCGGCTATCCCATGCGCATATCGTACTCGGAGGACCTGTTGGGGAGAATCTTCAACGGTTCGGGAATTCCCCGTGACAACGGTCCTGAATTGACAGACAATCTTATTGAAATCGGTGGACCCGCGGTCAACCCGGCCAAACGTATCATTCCGCGGAATATGATCAGAACCGGTATCCCCATGATCGATGTCTTCAATACATTGGTGGAATCCCAGAAATTGCCGATCTTCTCGGTATCTGGCGAGCCCTACAACGAGGTGTTGGCTCGTATTGCCATGCAGGCCGAGGTAGACCTCATCATACTCGGGGGTATGGGACTCAAATACGACGATTACCTCTATTTCAAGGAGACACTTGAGAAAAGTGGAGCCATGAGCCGGACGATCTTCTTCGTGCATACCGCGAGCGATCCGACTGTCGAGTGTCTTCTGGTACCCGATATCTCTCTTGCCGTAGCCGAGAAATTCGCGCTCGATGGCAAGAAGGTACTGGTCCTTCTCACTGACATGACCAACTTTGCCGATGCGATGAAGGAAATAGCGATCACCATGGAACAGGTTCCATCCAACCGTGGATATCCAGGGGATCTGTACAGTTCCTTGGCGGCCCGGTATGAGAAGGCGGTCGACTTCGAAGGCGCGGGATCGTTGACAATCCTTGCGGTCACGACCATGCCCGGCGACGACGTCACACACCCGGTTCCGGACAACACCGGATATATCACCGAAGGCCAGTACTACTTGAAAAATAGCCGTATCGAACCATTCGGATCATTGTCGCGCCTGAAGCAACAGGTCAACAAGGATACACGGGACGACCATCGCGCATTGATGGACGGCATGATCAAGCTCTACGCTTCGTACAGGGAGTCGCAGGAAAAGAAATCGATGGGATTCCAAATGTCCGAGTGGGATGACAAGTTGCTGCAATACGGCGATTTGTTCGAAACGAAGTTGATGGACCTGTCCGTCAATATTCCATTGGAGGAAGCACTTGATCTCGGGTGGGAAATCCTGGCCGACTGTTTCGAACCGAAGGAAACCGGAATCCGTTCGGAGTTGGTGCTCAAGCACTGGCCGAAATCGGCTTCGTGAGGAGTAGGACATGGCTGCCGTCAAATTGACGAAGAATGAACAGAAGAAGCAGAAGGATCAACTCAAGCAATTCCAACGCTATTTGCCCACTTTGCAACTGAAGAAACAACAGTTGCAGATGGTGATACGGCAGATTGAGCATGAGGTGAACCATCTTCGTTCATTGCAGAAGGAATTGGTCGCCCACTTGCAATCATGGGTTGCCGTTTTCCATGAGAACCAGACGTTCGAAACCACTTTGCAATTGGATCATGTGGTGGTGGTTGACAAGGTAATCAAGGCCAAGGGCAATATCGCAGGTGTACCTATTCCCGTGTTCAAGGAACTCACATTCCAACCCATAACCTACGATGTCGACAAGTATCCCCTCTGGGTCGATCGTGGTGTCGAATCGTTGCGCGAGATAGCGCGGTATGATGCCATGATCGCCACATTGGAGAAACAGATCGAGCTGTTGGGCCGGGAATTGCGGGTGACCAGCCAACGGGTCAATCTGTTTGAGAAGGTCAAGATTCCTGAAACCAAGGAAAACATCAGGAAGATCGGAATCTACTTGGGTGACCAGCAGACCGCAGCTGTTGTACGAGGCAAGATAGCCAAGAAAAAACTCTTGGTGAAAGCGTCCGGGGAGGGAGTGGCATGATTGTACCGATGAAAAAGGTTTCCCTCATCGTCCTGGCGTATGAAAAGCGAATGGCATTGAAAGCTTTGCGAAAAGCTGGAATCGTCCATATTGATGAAGTAGAAGTAAAGAACGAATCCTTGGAGGAATTGGAAAAAACCAAGACCGTCATGGAACAGGCATTGGCGAAACTCCAGGAACTACAGAATGCCCAACCCAAGAAGACCAAGAAAAACAACCGTGTCCAGGAACCCACAACCGTCGACGTCCAGGATTTTTCAGATACCCATGCACGTGTGTTGTGGTTGTTGGACCAACAGAAGGAACTTGAGGACCATAGGCAAAAGACAATCCTTGAACGCGACCGGCTCAAGGAGTGGGGCGACTTTTCTGTCGAAGACTTCGAGGAACTGCAGGACCACGATATTGCATTGACCATATACCGGGTGGGCAGGAAGGAGATCGCAAAGATTGGTTCCGACATCGATTACATCCGGCTTTCGGGTACCGGCAAGACAGCACTGATGGCAACCATCGGTTCCCCATTACCCGATACGGTCATTGCCCAACGGCTCGATATTCCACCCAAATCCCTCTCATATCTCGAACAATCGATCGCCTCCGATTCGGAGCGGTTGGGTTCGATAACCTCCGAACTGTTGGAACATACACCCTATATCCCGACTTATCGGGAACAGTTGGGGTTGCTTGAACAGGATATACGTTTCGAGACCGTGAACGCTTCGATGGGCGAAGACGATACCGTGGCGTGGCTCAGCGGGTATTTGCCGGCGACTTCGGTTGGGGCATTCAAGGAATTGGCTTCCAGTCACCATTGGGGGTATGTGCTCGATGATCCGAAAGAGGAGGACAATCCTCCCACGCAGGTGAAGAACAGCCGCTGGGTGTCGATCATCGGCCCTGTCTTCGATATCCTGGGGACCGTACCCGGTTATCGTGAATACGATATCAGCATGTGGTTCCTCATGTTCTTCTCCCTGTTCTTTGCCATGATAGTCGGCGATGGGGCTTATGGAATCATATTCCTGTTAGCTGGCCTGCTTATCCACCTGAAGATTCGGAAAGCGAACAATGCCGTGATACTGCTCTATGTATTGAGCATCGCCAGTATCGTATGGGGGGCCGTGACAGGAACCTGGTTTGGAAGCAAAGCCATATTGGAAGCGGTACCTTTCCTGCAGTCTTTGGTGATTCCCCAGATATCGAACTATCCCGAACTATTCGGTTTGGACGCCACTACGGCGCAAAATACCGTCATGCAATTCTGCTTCATTGTCGGAACTTTGCAGCTCAGCCTTGCGTGTGTAATGAATATCCATAGGAAAGTCGGTAAAAAGGATCTCAGCGCCGTCGCCGATATCGGTTGGCTGCTCATGATCGACGCCCTCTACTTCCTGGTACTCATGCTTGTCATAAGCGCGCAGGTCAACGTCACCATGGTTGGAACAGTAGTCGGTGTGGGTTTTGTACTGGTCGTGCTCTTCGGTGCCCAAGGACCCGGCATTCCGTTCGGCAAGGGGCTTGCGGGAGGAGCGGCAGGATTGTTCACCACGTTCCTCAATTCGATCAGCGCCTTTTCCAACATCATCAGCTATATCAGGCTGTTCGCTGTCGGTATGGCATCACTGGCAATAGCCCAAAGCTTCAACAGCATGGCCTCGGGTCTGCTTGAAGGATATGCGTTGCCTGCCGGAATCTTGATTCTGGTGATTGGCCATGGCCTCAATCTGATCATGGCGTTGTTGTCGGTCGTAGTGCACGGTGTGCGCCTCAATCTCTTGGAATTTTCCGGTCAACTTGGAATGGAGTGGACTGGGTTCACGTACGATCCGTTTAGGGAAACGGTTGAAACTTCATCACAGACGTTGTAGAAAGACAACGACAAGGAGCTTGGTATGAATATTGGTATGATCGGAATGGCTGCTGCTCTCGGAATTTCGGCATTGGGTTCCGCACTTGGAACTGGCGCGGCGTCTTTGGCTGCTGTAGGCGGGTGGAAAAAGTGCTATGCGAACGGCAAGCCGGCCCCATTCATCATGGTAGCATTCTCAGGCGCACCACTTACACAGACCATTTATGGATTTTTGTTGATGAACTTCATCAGCGCCGCCGCAGCCGCCGGGCAAGACGCGTTGATGTTGCTTGGTGCCGGAGTTTTTGGTGGGATGGCGATCGGCCTCTCTGCATGGATGCAGGGCAGGGCAGCTGCCGCAGCCTCCGATGCATTGGCAGAGACTGGAAAAGGAACCGCAAACTACTTCATCGTAATTGGTATTATCGAAACAGTAGCCCTATTCACGCTGGTCTTCCTGTTGCTGCTTTTGCAATAACCGGTCCAGCTCCATATTTCACAAGCCTCCCGTTCGGGGGGCTTGTTTCGTCTTTTCCTTTTTTCCCGAATCGTGTAAACTGATGTTCAGTAGAAAGGCGTATCAATGAACAGAAGAATAACAAAGGATATCCATGTAGGTACTGTGGGATTGGGTAGCAATCATCCGATCGCGATTCAAACCATGTGGTCGGAACCCATGCCGTCGAGAAACGATTCACAAGGATTCGATAGGCTGCTCACCGCATTGCGGACCTATGCCACCATGGGGTGTTCGCTTATCCGCTTCTCATACCCAGACTCCGAGGACAAGGACTCGTTCACCCGGATTTGCGCTGAATCTCCCATGCCGGTAGTCGCCGATATACATTTCGACTGGAAACTGGCAATGGAGGCGTTGGAATGTGGCGCACACAAGATACGGATAAATCCGGGAAATATCGGCGCCAAGTGGAAAGTAGAGGAAGTGGTACATGCGGCAGCCGACCGCGGAGCGGCGATCCGGATCGGACTCAATGGCGGCTCCTTGCCCCTCAAGCTCCGGGAAGGGGACCATGCGACCGGTATGGTGAATACCGCGTTGGAATACCTGCAGTGGTTCGAGTCCTGGAATTTCACCAATACTGTCATTTCCCTCAAGGATACGGATGTCGATGTCACCTATCGGGCCTATAGGGCCATCGCAACCCAAATGGATTACCCATTGCATCTGGGTGTGACCGAGGCAGGCGGTGTAATCAGCGCCGTGGCGCGAAGCACTTGGGTTCTCGGACGGCTTCTTGCCGATGGTATCGGTGATACCATGAGGATTTCGATTACGGACGACCGCGAACATGAGATTGCCGCGGCACGGGAAATCATGAGGACTGTGGGATTGGAGACAAGCGGAATCCGTGTGGTATCCTGTCCCCGTTGCGGAAGGGCTTCGTTCGATTCCCAGGCTTTCCTGAAAAAAGTTCAGCACCGATTGATGCAGATCGAGGCACCGTTGACTGTCGCCATCATGGGGTGCCAGGTAAACGGGCCCGGTGAGGCAGCACATGCCGATATCGCCATAACCGGAATAGGGAACAGGGTGTATTTGTACGAAAAGGGAATCCTGGTGCAAGAGGTGACAGCCGATTCGGCCGAGGACGTTCTGTTTGCCCGACTGGAGGAGCTTTCCCATGCACAATAACTTGATAATCAGGGGAGCCCGAGTCCACAATCTGAAGAATATCGATCTTGATCTCGAGAAGGATAAGCTCATAGTCATAAGTGGAATCAGTGGTTCTGGAAAATCCTCATTGGCCTTCGACACCATTTTTGCAGAAGGGCAGAGGCGGTATGTCGAGTCCCTGTCGGCATATGCGAGGCAGTTTCTCGGACGGATGGAAAAGCCGGATGTCGATTATATCGAAGGCCTTTCTCCAGCTATTGCGATCGAACAGAAGACCACACACAACAATCCACGGTCCATTGTCGGTACCATAACAGAAATATACGACTACTACCGGTTGCTTTGGGCTAGGATCGGCCAACCGTTCTGTCCCGAATGTGGTCGCGAGATCACCGAACAATCGATCGATCAGATTCTGGACACGGTCTATCGGTATCCACAGGAGAGCAGGTTGATGATCCTCGCACCGGTGATACTGGGAAGGAAAGGGGAACATAAGAAGGTATTCGAGGATGCGAAGAAGGGTGGCTATGTTCGGGTGCGTGTGGATGGGGAGATAATGGATCTCGACACCGCCATCGTCCTGGACAAGCAGGTGAAGCATACCATAGAAGTCATTGTCGACCGTGTGGTGTTGCGTCCCGATGGTCGAAGCCGTTTGGCCGATTCTATTGAGATGGGGATTGAAATGACCGGTGGCTTGGTGAGTATCCTGATACTGGATGCCGACGGCAGCGAAAAGGTCGAGACGTTCAGCGAACACAACAGCTGCGCCCACTGTGGGATAAGTATTCCGGAACTTGAGCCACGCCTGTTCAGTTTCAACAACCCCTTCGGCGCTTGTCCTTCCTGCCATGGATTGGGCACAAAGACCGAATTCGACCCTGACAAGGTTATCCCCGATAGGAAACGTTCCTTCAACCAAGGGGCGATCGCGAGCCAGAATCCCGATGCCGTATGGTCACGTGCCCCCCTCGAGGCGTTGGCCGAACGGTACGGATTTACACTGGATACACCTTTCGAGAAATTATCGGATGAGGTTATATCTGTCATTTTATATGGCACCGAGGAACGGTTGCCGATCAAGTACAAGAATGAAAAGAATCATGGGTATTACACCATGGAAAAGCCGTTCGCAGGTATTATTCCCGATTTGAAAAGACGCTATTTCGAAACGAATTCCATGCAGATCCGCATGTGGATGGACTCGTTCATGACGAGCCGTACCTGCGAGGTGTGCCATGGTCAACGGCTCAGGTCGGAGGCATTCTCAGTCCTTGTGGGTGGCATGAATATCGTTCAGGTCACTTCGATGTCTGTCAAGGAATCGGTAGCATTTTTCCACGGGCTACAACTTACCGATACGCAAAATGAGATTTCCAAGCAGATCCTGAAGGAAATAAAAGCAAGGTTGACCTTCCTGGTGAATGTCGGCCTCGATTATCTGACCTTGGACCGCCCCTCGGGATCGCTCAGTGGAGGAGAAGCACAGCGCATCCGTCTGGCGACACAGATCGGATCTGCCCTCAGTGGGGTGATCTATGTGCTGGACGAACCATCGATCGGATTGCACCAACGGGACAACCAACGGTTGATCGATACCCTGAAGACGTTGCGCGATATTGGCAATACCGTCATTGTCGTCGAGCATGACGAAGCCACGATCCGTGAAGCCGATTATGTGATCGACCTCGGTCCGGGCGCCGGAGTCCATGGGGGAGAGATCACCGCACAGGGGACACCTGAGGAAATCGAAAGGAATCCGGCTAGCATCACCGGGCAATACTTGTCCGGAAAGTTGCACATGTCGACTCCTTCGGAGAGACGTGAAGGTTCTGGGGAATCGCTGGCGATCAAGGGAGCCAAGAAAAACAATCTGAAGGGCATCGATGTGGAACTCCCCTTGGGAAAAATGATTGTGATTACCGGTGTGTCGGGTTCTGGGAAATCGACCTTGCTCAATGGCGTACTGCTACCGGCTTTGAAGCGGATCCTGAATAAACAGAGCGAACAGTTCGACGGGTATCGTCAGATACTAGGCAGCGAACATATCGACAAGGTCATAAATATCGACCAAAGTGCGATTGGACGAACCCCACGGTCCAATCCGGCTACGTATGTAGGTGCGTTCACTCCCATCCGCGAGCTGTTCGCCTCTCTTCCCGAATCGAAAGCCCGTGGCTACAAGCCGGGACGGTTTTCCTTCAACGTTTCCGGCGGCAGGTGCGAGCATTGCCAAGGTGACGGAACGCTCAAGATCGAGATGCACTTTCTTCCGGACGTATATGTGACGTGTGATGTCTGCAAAGGCAAGCGTTTCAATACGGAAACCTTGGCTGTCCATTACAAGGGTAAGAATATCCATGATGTCCTCAACATGACCATCAGCGAGGCCTCCGAGTTCTTTGCACCTGTACCATCGATACGTCGCAAGGTGGAGACATTGGAATCTGTAGGTCTCGGGTATATCAAACTGGGACAATCTGCGCTCACGCTCAGTGGTGGTGAAGCACAACGTGTCAAATTGAGCCTGGAACTCGCAAAACGGGGAACAGGAAAAACATTGTATGTATTGGATGAACCGACTACTGGGCTGCATTTTGCGGATGTGAAGAAACTCATGGAAGTCCTCGACCGTCTTGTTGACCAGGGAAACACCATCGTGTTGATCGAACACAATCTGGATATCATAAAATCGGCGGACCATATCATCGATCTCGGACCGGAGGGTGGCGATGGTGGAGGACAGGTGGTGGCAGTAGGGACACCCGAAGAGGTTTCCCTATGCAAGCACTCCTACACAGGGTATTATGTAGCGAAGTCGCTATATGAAAAAGCATAGGCCGATACATGCCGTTCACCGTGCCATCATCCTCATGCTTATCCTCCCGGTTGTTTTGTTATCGGCGGCTACCGATGGCCAAGAGCCGGTAGGGCTGGACGACGGCTCCGCAGCCGTACGCTATGTATTGCTCTCCGCAGAACTCGATAGCGCGAATCTACTGGAACTCCAGTCCCGTGCACGATTCCTGGGGGTTTCCGACGTGGGCACCCTAGAGGAGCTACGCGATCGGTTGTATGCCTACTATGATTTGGTTCCGAGCGTTGAAGTGCCGTTGGTACAGGATCGTAACGGCGTACAGACCGTGGAGATCGTCTCTGCCGACCGCATCTATCTGCAGGGATCGGGTGCCCGATACATACTCCTGGATGGCAACACCGCCCTTTCCTTTACTCCCGAAGGTACCCAGGACACCACTGACATCGCGGCACAAAGAATGGTCATCGACTTGGAAACCGAGTTGGTCACGGCATTGGGGTCGGTCTCGTTCCAAAGCATCGGCACAACCGATACGGATCGCTTGGAAGGTGAAATCGTTACCATCCGGTGGAAGGAGGGAAGCCTGCTGCTCAGCGAAGGCGGTACCGGCATGACGCGTGAGAATAGCGAGGGGGATGCGGTGGAGTTCTATGCCACAGGTTCCGAGGTCTATTTTTCGGGCGAGCCCCGTACCATTGCCTTTTCAGATGGATTCATAACCACCAACCGCGAACAAGCCTACTTCAGCATAGCAGCCTCATCCATGTATGTGGTCGATGGCGGGGACCTGTTCGTGACCAATGCACGGATGTCCTTGGGACGGGTCCCCATGCTGTGGGTACCGTTCCTTTATTATCCGGGCAAAACATTCGTATTCAACCCTTCGTTTGGATTCGACTCGGAACGGGGGTTCTTCTTTTCCTCCAGTACCGAACTCTACGGACGGTATCCGAAGATCGAGCGCGCCGAGGAATCGAGTTTCACAGCCTTGTTGACCGGTTCCTCCGGTGATTCGCAAGTACGTGACGGATGGGTCTATTCAGATGCCACCACGGAACGAGCATTGAGCGACAGGGAGAAGTGGGCACTGGAAAGTTCTTCCTACCTTTCGCTGTTGGTCGACGCGTACCAACAAAGGGGAGTGTTCCTGGGGTTCGACACCACCAACAATTTTTCAGGAAAGCAGTATGTGCTCTCAGCGTTCGGAGGTATCGCCTTTCCCGGAGATTTGGGTTCGACCTTGAGCAGTGTATACGAAATACCGCCGGTCAGGTACGCATTCGATGGCAAATTCCTGATCGATACGCAAGCTGTCGATGTCTCACTGACGGTTCCCATGTATAGCGACCCGCGTGCAATGCGCGATTATGCGAACAGGCTCACGTCATTCTCTTTGGGAGCCTTCGGTGGAGATGTAACTATTCCCACTACCTATCGCTCGGATATCGCCACCTATGATTGGGTGTTGACCAGTACGGCGACGATACCGGTGAAGATCCTGCAACCTTACATCGAATCACTGAGAATCGAACGGCTTTCCTCGAAAATTACCTGGAAAGCCCAAACAAGTGCCGATGGTCCCGGGTACACCGTCACACATCTGACCTTGCCCGATTTCATCGCATCGGCAACCGGTACGCTGTTCAAATTTACCCAAGAAGCGAGGACAAGGCAAAACCCCGAACCGGTGTCGGAACCTCTAGATCCTGCGATACAGCTTGAGGAGTATGGAATAGAACAACCCTATACGATCCCGATACCCGCAGCCAGGACAATCCAAAGGATCGATGCCTCGTCCATTGGCTTGGGGTATACTGTCCGCCAGACATTCACGGAAATCCAGCAACTGGCCGATTCGGTGACGACAGATACGTCCAGGTATGCACGTACTGCAGGGACCATCACATTGCAAGCGGCCCTGGCACCTTCGATCGTCCGATTCACACAGAAAATCGACCCCATGCTCACCATAAACGAGTCCGACACACTTGCTACCCGTCAGGTTTCATTCACCTCGACGACCGACGCATCCTTTCCTTTGCTTGGCATTTCCTATGGATTGACAACCCGATTGTACAACCAGACGACTACGAAGAAGGAATTCCAGCCTGAGACCGAGATTGGCGGGTGGGGTGATTGGAGTGCCGATTCTGTGAGCAGGCACCAGTTGGCATGGCAGCAATCCTATTACAAGGGAAGGTATGTGT
>PGXU01000046.1 GCA_002839335.1 Spirochaetae bacterium HGW-Spirochaetae-4 | reverse complement strand
CCCGCCAAACGTATGAGACCCTTTCGATCAATCCCGACAAATCCAGCGCACGGGCAATACCCAGTGCCAACGTTTCCGATGGCTTGACCTTCAAGGCGCCCGAACCCATCTTCCCGGTTGTCGGGACAGCTGTTGCAGAAACTCCCGTGGAACCGGCCACACCAAAGACAGTGGCTCCCCCAGCTCCTGTCGTAAAGGGTCCGGAAACCACCGTCACCGTTCCGTTGACCAGGGAGGGGGAAAAGGAACTGAAGGCCAAGGAAATAGTCGTGGACAAGATTCCTTCCGAAGGCTTGTCCCTTACCGTCACCATTGCGGCCGAGCAGGAACCAGACAGGACCGAACCGAAGGATCTTCCCTCTCCTACCGCAATCACTACCCGACAAACACTTCCGAATGCATTCGACGTGTATGTCGTGCATACGAACGATGCGTATGGACAGGTTGCCGGAGACGGCATCGGGTACGCCCGATTGGCGACATTGCTTGGTTGGGGACGTGAATTGTCCGACCGCAACCTGGTTCTGGATGCCGGCAACACAACCAGCGGCACTCCGGTTGCCGACACATTTTCGGGTGAGACAGTCGCAGTGCTCCTGGACATGCTTGGCTACGATGCAATCGCACCTGGTCCGGCAGATTATGCATTTGGAATCGAACGCCTGAAGGAAGCCGCGAAAGCCGCCTCCGAGTTCTCCAACCTGAAGGTCCTGGCAGCCAATATCCTCGATGCCGAAGGCAACGCGCTGTTCGAACCCTATGGGATCTTCGATCTCGAGGGGTATCCCGTTGCGGTGATAGGACTGAGTGTGCCGCCCGAGGGTATCGAAGGAATCACCTATCTCAACGATACTATTGTGGACAACGCCCAAGCTTTGGTCGATGAAGTGTCCGAACAGGCGGATTTCGTCATCCTTTTAGGCAATATCGACGCTTCACAAGAAATCTCCAGTTCCGACATCGCCCGAACGATCGAAGGAATTGATCTGATAGTCGATGGCGAATCGGCCATGACACCCGCCGGAGGCCGGATTGTCGGCAAGACCATGATTGTGAATGCCGGTGCCCGGTTGTCCAGTGTCGGAATTGTCCAGATACATGTCAACGACAATCAGGTTGAAAGCATGCATGCCACCCGTATCGCAGTCGAGGATGTGGACAATCCACAGGAAAGTGCCATTGCCGCACAATATGGAATCTCCATAGTACCCGAAGACCCGACTGTCGCGGCATACATTGATTCCCAGAATGCACGACTCGCCGCCTTGGCGGAGAAGAAGGAACCGGTTGCGCCCGCTGACGATGTGGTTCCCGCACCAATAGTGGCCCAAGTCGCCGAACCGGTGGAGACTGCCGTTGTTCCCAGCGAATCGATAGTGGCACCATCCGAGACGGTCGACGACCCCCTTGCGATAAAACAACCGTTGGGTATAGTAGGTGGTCCTTCCGCCGCACCACCCGACTCATCCGATTGGGGTGTCTCCACGACCTTCACCGTATCCCGAGACGGATTGGGTGGTACCGACAATCCTATGGTCGGTATATCGATCAATCCTTTCTTCAACCACAATGCGTTCGCCGTTGGACTGCAGGCATTCTTCCTCACCGAAGGCAGCTGGTTCTCCCCCTCGACCTACACGCTGTGGAACGTACGTGATGAATCCGGAACGGTAGCCTTGGCGAGTACCGCCATGCGGTTCCTTGACTATATCAGATATGGACAGGCGGGTGACGGCCTCTATATTCTCGCGGACGACAGTACTCCGATAGCCTTCGGCAAACGCCTGCTGGTTAATCGGCTTGGTGTCGCCTCGGGCCCCTATGAAGAGAGACTTGGATTGTATGGATCCGCCCAATTGGGAAGCTTGGGATTGGAAGTCTACGCGGACGACCTCTATCTGAGCGACTGGTTGGCTGGAAATGCACAATCCGGTGGAGGACGTATCTCCTATGCGCTGTCCCCCGCGATATCACTGGGACTCTCCTCGGTCTTTGTCGCCGACAGTAGTGGACAAATGGCAGCCTACCCCACATTCGATTTCGCATGGACAATCAAGAACGAGCGCAGGCTCCGTGTCGAATCGTTTGTCGGCATGACCACGAAATTGGATTTGGACAACTTCTCGTTCGATACTGTATATGACGATACCGGAAGTGACCTTTCCGACATATTACCGAATTTCATGTTCGCCGGTGGTATAGATATCCGGACATTGCAATGGGATTTCCGGTTTGCCGGGGCTGTACAAAACAACACCAACGATCCGGTTGTCTCGTTCGGTTCCTTCAACCAAACCAACTATTCGGGCGAACAGATGCTCGAATCCAATGTTGGCATCTACTATATCCTGGGTGCGGAAGCGGGATATCGGGGTGAAAAGCTCGGACTCTCCGGTTCGTGGTACGTGCCGATTGCCCAAGACTTGTCTCGGATCATTCCCCTACAGGCGGACTCGTCTGTGTTGGGTGATACACTCTCTGTCGAAGCCACCTATTCGGGTATGCACTTCGAAGCCGCAGCCGGGTTCAGACGGGTGGGATTCCTCACAGCGTTCAGCAACCTCTTCGACTTCTCGGGTGGATTCTCGGGATTCCTGACAAATACCAAAGCCATGATCAAGGGTGAGACCGGTCTGGAGAAGAATGCGCAACCGTACATAGCCTTGCGGTATCGAAATGGATTGTTCGGTATTCAGGCCGATCTGGCAATGGCGAAGGCATCACCCACCTCGTATGTTCCCAGATTCAACCTTGGGGCAAGTGTGACGGTAGGCAAACGGGCTTTGGCCCAAGCCTCCGACCCGAGGATCGCACAATCGGTTTTCGATGGTTCACAAGATACAGAACAAGCGTTCTCAGTAAGTGGAGACATAAGCTCGGCGTATACGAGAGCATTCGTGCTTGGAGCCGCCGACAAGGATTATCTGACTATCAAGCCTACCATCAGTTTCACAAAGGGTGACTCATTCTCGATAGGAATCGGTCCCAAGCTGGCCTTGAAGCTACAAGACATGACACTCTACTCCCATGACGAATCACCGTTCAGTTTCGGCAGCGAATATACCAGTACACTTGGCAGGGTATTCGATTCGGCCACCGACCTGTTGAGTCTTGTCGACCATGTCATCATAGGATCCGAAGGAGATAGATTCAGTCTCGCCATATCCGATGATCAGGATATCACCATGGGACCGATGGTCCGGAATATCTCAACCAGAACCGATAATACTCTGCAGGACGTACTTGCCCTCACCGCGAAATTCGATACGAAGCGATTCGATATCGATGCGTTCGCGAACAACCTCACCGACTTGCAGCTCTTCGGCGTGCGCTTCGGCATCGCTCCATTCAAGAATTATGGTGGGGAATTCGGACTTTCGGCGATTGGAAACATCGATGTACGCGATACGATGAACCGGGTCGACCTGTTCCCGACTATCGACGCTGTCCTACCCCTGGTTGCCAAGGAAAGCCTGTCGGTGGAGATCACCGGTTCGTTCGCAACCATGGTCGGACTCGATTCGGATGAATATTTCGAGCAACTGTTCTATACCTCAGGAGGGTCGTTCCTGTCCAGCTTCAACAACTATCTCCTCCACGGTGGTGTTGGTCTGGAAGCTGGTGCGTTCACATTGGGTGTATACGCATCCATGCAAAAGGGAGCACTTTCGTACGGTATGTTCAACCCATTGTTCATTCGTGAACGTTCCACCAGTCCCGGTTCATTGCTGACGACACTCGATTCGGCATGGACTGGCGTCGGATCCGCCCCGAGGTCCTTCACCATTACCGGATCGACTTCCTGGACCAAGGATTCCTTCGGATTGGAAGGAGCCTATCTACTTCCATTGTCCGCAAGTCTGGCTCCCGATACCGACAACGACCTGTTGACGCTAAAAGGCTCCTTGGACTTGTCCTGGTTCGACCTCTCGCTCGCATATACCCGGCGTGGTTTCGCATCAGCCTTCTCGACATTCCTTTCCGATTCCTCGGACTCGATTGTCACACGGGCAAAGAATTTCCTTGTCGACAACGACAGTGCGATTCATGCCACGATCGGCGTGACCCAAGGTCCGATGACGTTCAACGCGACAGTTTCGACGCTGGCAGAATTCACACCCGATGCCGGTTCATGGAATGGACAGAGTGTTGTGACCACAAGTCCCGCGCTGACGCTCGGAGTCGATATCAACCTGTTCTAGAAATCGTAAGAACGCAACATGCGACCGTCCCTCTGGTGGGGGACGGTCTTTTTTGATACGATACCGTATGGACATGCCGCAAAAGATTCATATTTTGGACCCCCTGGTCGCCCAACGCATAGCTGCGGGGGAAGTGATAGATCGCCCCTCTTCTGTCGTCCGCGAGCTGATCGACAATGCCGTCGATGCCAATGCTTCCTCCATAATCGTGCAGATCGAGGAAGGTGGTATTGAAAAGATTACCGTTGTGGATGACGGGGTTGGTATCGCACCGGAGGATCTGCCTCTGTGTTGCCGTTCCCATGCGACAAGCAAGGTCACCACGTTGGAAGACCTGTATTCCCTCGGCACCATGGGATTTCGAGGTGAAGCCTTGTACAGTATCGCGGCAAGCGCCAAGGTGACCATTTCCAGCACACGCGCCGGTAGTACCGGAGCAACGATTGTGGTGGACAACGGCAGGGAGTCCGACGTGGTTCCGGGTGGCCCGAATACAGGCACACGGATAGAAGTGGCCCATCTGTTTGCAGCCATACCCGCACGAAGGCTGTTCCTCAAACGACCGGCGACCGAATCCACCATGTGCCGAAATGTCATGGTTGAAAAGGCCATGGCCTTCCCTGAGATTTCCTTCCAGTTCTACGATGGAGAAGCGTTGAAACTTGATTTGCCTGCCACGTCTCCAAAACAACGGGTTCTCGATGCACTTGCCAACGACAAGCATCTCATTCCATCTGAAACCACCGAGACTTCGGATACCGCCAGCCGGTTCAGTCTCTACGCGGTTGCAACGACACCTGCGTGCTATAGGACCGATCGCTCCCACATAAAAATTTACGTCAACCGACGACCTGTCGAGGAGTACGCACTCGTCCAGGCAATCACCTACGGGTATGGTGAGATGTTGCCCGGTGGAGCCTTCCCCTATTGCTATCTGTTCGTTACCGTCGACCCCGAGTTGGTCGACTTCAATATCCATCCTGCCAAACGGGAAGTCAAATTGAGGAACAAGGCGGAAATCCACCATCAGGTCGTTGCAATGATCCGTCAACAAATCAGGAAATCTATTCCTCGTCTTTCCCTCGATGCAAAACAGGAGAGACAGGGCACATTCGATATACCCCCGACCTCGGGAGCCGCAGAGGAACCGATGTTCGGATACCGGGGAAATACCAAGGGTTCGGGATCCGCCGGACAACAACCGAATGTTCCGTCAGCCCAGAAACCCACAGACCCGCAATGGTTCCAACGGGCCAAGGAAATCCTGGAGAAGAAACCCCTGGACCAAGGAGAGAGACAGGTTTCACCTTCACAAGACCAACAATCCGCGAACCATTCGGAATTCCAATACATCGGTCAAATATTCGAGCTTTTCCTTGTTGTCCAAAAGGGAGACTCGGTATATCTGATTGACCAACATGCGGCTCATGAACGGATACTGTATGACCAGATTCGCAAGCAGGGTGGTATCCAGCGACTTATGGTGCCCCTTCGCTTCGAGGTGGAGCGTTCTGTCGATGACTTCTTGTCCAACCATGGTGCTTGGTATGCCGAATATGGCTTGGACTTGCAAAGGAGCGGTGATTTGGAGTGGGAGTTGTCTTCCATACCAGCATCGTGGAAATCGATAGAGAGCTCGGTGGTCGAATTTATCGGTTCCCAGTCTGCCGGAGACATGGCCGAGCTTGAAAAGCGGCTCTACGCGACGATAGCATGCCATGCGGCGATCAAGGATGGCGATACGATCGACCCGATGACTGCGGAAGCTCTGATCCGCAAGGTGTTTGAATTGGAACACCCGGTATGTCCCCATGGTCGGACCTTTGTGGTGGAGATAACCAAGGAACATCTTTGGAAAGCTGTCGGCCGTATCATGTGATGAACAGGGTTCTCACCACGTAGAACAGTCCCAAATTCGCGTCGAACCGGGAGGCAATAATACTGGCAGTCTTTTCCTGGATTCCGATATCGGAAAACTTGCCATCGGAAATTTCCATCAACGGAGACTCCAGGGTATGGAGCAGGATCCCAGCCGAATCGTAGAAGGCGTAGGTCCAGTTTTCGCCCGAATCGGGGTCGACACCATACAGCACTTGGTGGCCATTGCCATCGGTTGCCCATTCAGCGGGCCTCATGGACGCAATTTCCATGCTTACCGGTGCGAACAGATCCTCCGACCGTACGAACTGCAACGCCTCTTCGAACCGCCGACCATCGGACAAGAACACTTCCACCCGCCAATTTCCCGATTCCAAGGGGATGTCGGGAGGGTACAGCAAATCGGACTTCCCCAACAGCAAAGCCCCTCCCACGTCCATCGGTTGGGCGAAAAACTCCCACGAATAGCTTCCACCGGGAGACTTCACCGAAACCTGGTATTGGTCCTCAGATGCGAGCGGTCCGGCGGAAATGGCCAGCATGAAACCTTCCGAAAGGGTGGAACGCACATGGTCCCCATGGGTAGCGACTACCATGGGAATCATGGAGACCTTCGTCACAGAGAATTCATCCCGGGAACACCCCGCGACCAGGATAAGCAAAACCGCCGACAGCAATACCGCACTATGAAGCAGTTTTCTTCCTGGTCGCATACCGCTACATTCCCAAGGCTTCCAGCTGCATGACAACAGGATTGGCGTAGGAACGCAATATGATCCGCCGAAGATCCTCCGACAAACCTTTATACCGGTCGAGGAACTTCTTCGTGTTCAACGATTCGTATTTTTGTGTAAACCGGGTCGGTCCCTGAAGCAGATCATATGCCAGGTAGTTGGTATCCCACAACTTATACCCGATATGGATCTGTCGGTCCACTTCCATGGCCACTTCATCGGCATTCTCGTAATCACCGGTCAACGGTTTTCCGAAATGCAAATGGACATCACCTTTGAAACGACGCAAACCGCGCAACATGTTCACAAGATCCTCATACCGCTTCTTCGTATACGTGCCATGGAGTTTCTTTGAAACCTCTTCGCGTCCTTTGTTGATATCGTTGGGATCGTATTGGTAGGAGATCGCTATGGGTACGATATGGCACCGTTTGATCAGATCCTTGAAGGAGATTCCCGAAGCTTTATAGGAAAGGTAGAGCATCTTTATGATCGCGGGATTGGTCTTGTCTATACCGTCCTTCGCCCGGCCCGATCGCTGGGCAACCCAGATGGATTTCTTTTCCTCATCGATCAGTTCCACAAAATACCGTGACAACCGCAACGATTCCATGTATTGCTCACGCATAGGTAGGTTTCGCTTGACCGTTACCCCACCGTTGAGCTTGAACATATCGGTGGTGAACTGGTTGACCAACAGATTGTCACCAATCGCCATTTCACAAATCGGCATATCCGTTTGCAGCAGCGCGTAATCGAGCAAGGCACAATCCAGTACAATGTCCCGATGGTTGCTGATGAACAGATAGGGGGTATTGCTATCAAGATTCTCCTGACCACTGAAGGTGAACGAGGACATTGAGTTGCGTTCTATTGTCGGCAGGAATACTCCGGCAGTGATGAGACGTTGGAAATCGTCATACGATTTGACCTGATCCAACAAGGGTGGGATCATCTCTTTCATCTGGTGGCTTTTCCACTTGGTCTTGATAATGTTTCCAGCGTAGAGAACTTCGGCCATGTTGCTCAAGAATTTCGGATAGGCTCGGATGCGATTCACCGCATCTATGACATCTTGCCCTTCATAGGGGGCAATGTCCCTATACTTGGATTTGTCCATATTGGTTAAAACTCCACATTCAAAGACTTCATATATTGCGCCCGTTCCCATTGGGAAGGGTCATCCATGCGTTTATGGGCCAATTTCCCCCTGAAGTCAACGAAGGAATCGGCATTGTGACGGTCCATCCATGCAGTGAGGGTCTGCAACATATCATCTATCACCCTGTGCCCGCCCTTCATGACCGCTGAGCACACCTGGACAGCTTTCGCTCCGGATAGAAGCAATTTGATCAACGATTCCCCCGAATGGATTCCGGTCGATGCGCAAATATCGCAGTTCAGGTAGGCGGATACCAAGGCAGTCCACTGCAACGACTGCGCATAATCGTTCGGTCCGCTCAGGACGATCGACGATTTGGTCGCAAGTTTCTCGATATCGATATCGGGTTGATAGAAACGGTTGAACAGTACCAGCCCATCGACACCCATGGTGTCGAACTTCTTGATGACGTTTGCCAAGGCCGTGAATTGAGAGCCCATTTTGACCGACAAGGGAAGCTTGAACCGGTTGCGGGCCTCTTGTACGACAGCAAGATATTCGTCCTCGATTTCTTGAGCCGACCTGTTGAAATCCGAAGGAAGGGTATAATAATTCAATTCCAATGCATCGGCCCCCACTTCAGCGAACCGCTGTACATAATCAAGCCAAGATCCCCGGGTCCGGCAGTTCACGCTGGCAATGACAGGAATGTCCAATGCCTCGGTGGCCTTATCCACCAATGAGAGGTACGCGTCGATATAATAGTCGCGCGATACTTCCTCAAGGAAATCCTGGCCATCGGCATGCACCACGAATCCTTCGGTCTGACTGATCATCTTGGCCGCATCGTGGTCGATCTGCTCTTCGAAGATCGATTTGACTACGACGGCTCCTGCTCCAGCATCCTCACATTTCTTCAGTTTATCGAGTGATGACGTGAGCGGTGAACTGCCCACGATTATCGGATTCTTCAATTCCATTCCGAGATATGTTGTTGCCAAACGTTCCATAGCACTACCTCCGTGTGACATCATAGCCAATATTCACCTGGTTGTACAGTAAAACAGCCGTCTCTCCACAACGTGGTTTGACGGCTGTTTGCTGGACGATCGGATGGATTTAGGCGGAAACTATGGTATCGACAATGGCATTCACTGCTGTCGCATAGGAACCCAACGGCACCGACAACAGCAACTTGATCGGCATGTTTCCAGCAACGACCGCCGGATGGATGTCCAATGTACCCAATGTTCGGCAAACGGTCTCCAATAGCTTCGGTTCACGTGCCATGCCCTCACCAACGATACCAAGAAGTACCAGTTGCTCGGAAATCTGGCAGGAATCGATATCGAGGGCTTCTATGATCTCACGTTGCAGGGCAACTGCCTCGGTATCGTCCATTTCTGAGGAAAGGTACATGACAATAGTGTCGAAGGCGTCGATCACCATATCGCATACCAGTT
The DNA here is from genome assembly GCA_002839335.1 of Spirochaetae bacterium HGW-Spirochaetae-4. GTDB lineage: Bacteria > Spirochaetota > Spirochaetia > Sphaerochaetales > Sphaerochaetaceae > UBA8525. The sequence continues at coordinate 15,882 of PGXU01000046.1, read as the reverse complement.
TCTTCCGGGCAATGAGGGCGTGCAAGCCTTGGGTTGTCTCTGGATAGCGGTCGAGCATGAATTTCTCGACAACCAGTTTCCGATACGGCTTTTTCCCCGACACTCCCACCAGATGCGCTTTCGTGGAATCCCTCTCTGCGGTTATCATGGTACCCGGAGCATACGGGTCGTTGGTATTCTTCACATTGATGGGTATACCGACTGTGCGTACAGGGGCAATCGCATCCTCATGGAAGACACTTGCACCTATGGTCGCCAGTTCTCGGATTTCCCGATAGGTGATTTGCGGGACTGGTCCCGCCTTCTGGGCAATTCGCGGGTCCGCGATATAAATTCCGGAGACATCGGTCCAATTTTCGTAGATGTCGGCATCCGCTGCCCGAGCTGCGATTGCGCCGGTGATATCCGATCCACCTCGGGAGAAGGTTTGAATTCCTCCGTCGGGTCCACGTCCATAGAAACCAGGAATCACAATACGGCCTTCGATCGATTTCAATACTTCAGCTGCGATTGCATACGTCTGTTCGTCGACACGGCCATCCGCGGTAAGTCGGATGATCTGCTCGGCATCCACAAAAGTGGCTCCGAAGAATTCGGCTATCATCAAGGCATTCAGATACTCACCCCGACTACCGGCATAATCGGCTGTCTTCTCTTGAGGCAAGCGGGCCGCGATCGTATCAAGCTCAGCTTCCATATGTGCACCGACTTGCAAAGTCCGTGCAATCTCAAGAATCCGCTTGCGTATGATGGAGAACGGTTCCTCGATCGACTTGCCCTTCTCTACCAGCTTATGGCAATTGAGCAACAGATCGGTGATTTTCGTATCTTCCTTGTGTTCCTTGCCCGGGGCTGATACGACAACAACTTTTCGCCGATCGTCCGCGAATACAATATCTTTCACCTTGCCGATTTGTCGGGCGTTGGCCAGAGAAGTTCCACCAAATTTGCTTACCCAGATTTCTTTTGTATTTCCCATAGTCACCTCTTTCGCGTTCGACCCGACAACCAACTCTTGACTGGAGTGCCGACACCTTTTATTTCACAAACAATCTCTCGGGATACTCGATCAACTTCTCGCATCCGGTTTCAGTCACCAAAAACGGTTCGCTGCATTCGAATCCATACGTATCGAGCCAGATTCCCGGCATGAAGTGGATAGTCATACCAGGTTTCAAGACCGATTTGTCTCCTGGGCGGAGACTTACGGTGCGTTCGCCCCAATCGGGGACAAAGGCCAACCCGAACGAATATCCGACCCGTGAGGGTTTCTCGACACCGGTACCCACGAGACAGGAGCGCCACAGCGCCTCCACCTCTTCAGCCATCATCCCCGGTCCGATACCCGCCAAGGTTTTCTGCAAACCATTGACGACCACATCCGAAACATGCTGCAAGTCCTTTGGTGGTTCTCCAATGAAAACCGTCCGGGAAAGTGGAGCATGGTAATGGTGCCGTGCGGAACCCAGTTCGAGCAAAACCACATCGCCCTTTTGATACTTCCTATCCGCGTCGAATGTCAAGTGTGCGGACGAAGTTCTTTCAGCGCTCGGCATGATCGGGAAGATAGCGGGAGAGTCGCCGCCATAGGTGTCGGTGCCCCTGATCTGCTGCGCTGAGACCAATGCCGCAACTTCCTTCTCCCATACGCCGGCCGCAATCGAGTCGATCGCCAAAGTCATTGCGGCTTCGGTTATCCTGCCGGCTTCACGGATCTTGGCGATCTCTGGAGCACTCTTCACCGTCTTGACCCAACCGACGAGGTTTTCGGCATCGACTATCTTTAGATTTGGAAGCTCGCGATTCAGGGTAAGCAACATTTTTGCATTGAACCAATATCCATCCATTTCGACAGCAAGCGTATTGCCCCGACCTTTCATGAGGTTGGCGACAAACTCCATGGTGTGCATATATCGGGATTGGACGTATTCATCCTTATACCCGAAGATATGGTCATCGGGCAGATAGGTGGTCATGCGTGCAGCATTGGAATCTTGTGCACGTCCAAACCATTGCGGAGTTGGATCCTTGAGGTCGATCACCAACCCCTGATGGACATAGAAGCTCCATCCATCGAAACCGGTGAGATAATTCATATGGCTTGGATCCAGCACCAGCAACATCTCTATGCCCCGGTGGTCCATGCGCTCTTTGACAAGATTCAATCTTCGTTTGTATTCATCGGTTGAAAACACGAGTTTCTTCATACCTTCACTCCTTATGGGTCAGCGGGGAACAACAATCCCGGCTTTTTCCCTCAATGCAATCTCGTAAGCCATGAGTGCTATCATGGTATCCTGTACGCCAACACCCGTCAGGTCGCATACGGTGACTTGGTCGGCGCTGGTCCTGGCTGACTTTGCGGTACTGATAATCTGTCCTATCTCGAGCACTGGAGTCGACTCTGTCACGAATCCTTCCTCCTTGGCCCCACGCAATTCTCCAAGTCGGAAACTTTGTGCCTTCAAATCACACGCAATGATATCCGCCTTGCCGAAAACACCACCCTTGAGTTCCTGCTTGTCTTCCGCATCGCTCCCCATGGAGGTGATATGGAGACCGGGATGTACCCATTCCGGTTCAAAGTACCCTTTGCGGGAAGGTGTCGTGGTCACGACAATGCCACACTGGGCAACCAGCTCGGCTCCACTTTTGGCACTGACTACCTCGACTCCCAACCGTTCGGTCATATCCTTGACGAAATCCTGTTTCCTCGCTTCGGTATCGATGCTGTACATGACTATCCGTTTGAACGGTTTCACCAATGAGAGTGCTTCCATCTGGTATCGGGCCTGTACACCACAACCGAATACTCCGACAGTATCGACACCATCGGGAGCGAGATACTTGGCGGCGATCGCACCGGCGGCGGCTGTACGGACTTGGGTCAAATACCCATTGTCCAACAGTACCCCTTGCAGGAATCCCGTCTCGGCACTGACCACCAGCATCTGACCGCTTTGTGAGGGCAATCCGATTTCGGGATTCTGGAAAAACCCGGAGGCGATCTTGATCGCCATGCTCGGCAAGCCCTTGATGAATGCGCTCTTTATGTCCACTTCGCCGTTCCTCTCAGGTACCGGCAACATCATGATAGGGGGAACAGTTGCATTGCCAGCGGCAAGCTGGGCAAAACCCAACTCCACCTTTTCAATGACTTTCGTATCCAATTGTACAAACTTGCGGAGTTCCTTCTCCGAAAGTATGAGTATTCCATCACTCATCTGGTCTCTCCTTTAGCGATTACAGAAAGAAATCTTGCGATATCGACATTTCTTCCAGTCAACGGCATGACGACATTGCACCCTCGCACATCGACCTTACCGGTCAAAATTGCTGCCAATCCCACCGAGGCAGCACCTTCGGCAACCAACCCATGCTGATGGAACAGGTACCGCATGCCTTCCTCGATATCCTGTTCATCGACCAGGACATGTTCATCGACATGGCGCTTCACCAATTCCATCGTGACATGGTTCTCCCGACCGATACCGCCCAAAAGGGAATCCGCCAACGTATCCTTCTCCTCGATATCCGCAGGCCGACCAATCTTGAGACTCTCGAGCATCGCTGGAGATCGCTCGATGGAAATTCCAATCACACGTACGGATGGCTTGAGTGCTTTGATCGCCATGGCGATACCCGAAAGCAGGCCACCACCTGAAAGTGGAACGAGCAACGTATCGACCGAAGGATTCTGCCGTAGGATCTCCAAGGAGATGGTACCTTGGCCGGCGACGACTCGCGGGTCGTCGAATGGCACGACAGGCACGAGCCCCTGTTCCTCCTTGAGCACCGCATAGTGGTCTTCCGCTTCATCTTGGGAAGCTCCATGGACTACCGGAGTACCGCCCAGTTCCTTGATCGCCTCGACGCGGTATGCGGGGACCCGTTTTGACAAGCAGACGACAGCCTTGACTCCCACTTGGTGCGCGACATAGGAGACTGCACGTCCATGGTTGCCAGTGGAGAAGGTGATCACGCCCCGGGCTTTCTCGGCATCGGAAAGCGATAGTATGGTATTCGCTGCCCCGCGGACTTTGAACGAACCTGTCGGTTGCAGCAGTTCAAGCTTCAAACCGATGGAGGTTGCCCCCGAGAGCTTTGCCGCAAGCGGGGACGCGACAATCGGTGTCTCGGACACCACCGGGTATATTCTCCCGGCGGCGGTCCAGACATCGGCAATGGTAGGCAAATAAAAGTTAGTTTGTTTCATCGTGTCACTTGTTGTAGATGATATCGATCGGATAGTCGTAGAACGCCTTGTATCCGGTCTCCGTTATATAGATGGAAGCATCGATCTCGAACCCCACATCGTCATACCAGATTCCAGGAATCAAATGGATCGCCATATTCGGCTGCATCACCGTCTTGTCTCCCGAACGGAGACTGATCGTGTGTTCGCCCCAGTCTGGTGGATAGTTGACTCCGATCGAGTAACCCAACCGGGATTCCTTGACAATCTTCGAGTGGGCGATCGCCTCTCTCCATTTTGCTTCGATTCCTTCGGCGGTCACACCCGGCTTGATCCACTCGAGGGTCTTTTGCAGACCATCGATAACAACCTTGGCAGTATCTTTCATCAACTGGGGAGGATTCTCACCGAGGAAAATTGTTCTGGCGATAGGCGCATGGTAATGCTTGTAGGCTCCACACAACTCAAGAAGTACGGCCTCATCCTTTTTAAAGGGTTTGTCCGACCAGGTCAGGTGGGGCGTCTTGGTAGCTTCACCAGCCATCATAAGGGGCACGATCGCCGGATAGTCGCCACCGTATTCGCTGGTTCCGGCATACTGGGCCTCGACTATCTTGGAGGCAGCATCACATTCCCTGACCCCTGGCCGGATATGTGTCTTTGCGGCATCCATGACTTTCACAGCGATTTGCCCCGCCCTACGCATCATCTCGAGCTCGGCAGGTGACTTGACGACCCTGACCCAGTTGACCAATGCGTTGCCGTTGGCGAACTTGGCTTGGGGAAGACTGTGTTGCAGCTCGACATACGATTGGGCGGTGAAATAGAACTGATCCATCTCTACCCCGACGGTCTTGTTCGCCCAACCATACTTCTTGATTATGTCGGCGACAAAATGCATCGGATGCCGTTCCAACGACTGCACATAGTTGTCGGCGTATTCATAGATGTTCTCATTCTTGAGGAAACTGGTGATGCGACATCCATTGGCATCCATACCACGTCCGATCCAGATCGGCTCCTCTTTATCGACAGAAACCAAGACACACTGGTGCACGTAGAAACTCCAACCGTCATATCCGGTTAAATAGTTGAGATTAGCCGGGTGGCTGACCACCAGGACATCAATCCCCTTCTCCTGCATCATGCTTTTGGTTTTTCCAATCCGTTCCAAATATTCGTTTCTTGTAAATACCGGCATGAAATACCTCCTAGCCTTCCCGTTTACATAGACCCTTTGAACCGCCGCTTCACGACGGTATCATGTACATAATCAATCATCGTCACATAATCGAACACCGGCAAACCGGTCGCTTCCTGTACCGCAGCGCCATATGGCGGCAATACGCTGCACTCAAGCAGGATCGCACCCAATTGGGGATTCTCCCGTTGCAATGCGACAGAGCGTTCGACAACAGCTTTTTCAACAAGCTCGCTATCGAGCATACCCTTCTCATCGATTATCGCATCCACGAAGTGCTGGTCGTCCTCCAACCCCCTAATACGCAACCGTTTCTGCAATTCGGGGGTAACCCCGGCCCACGAGAACACATCGGGTATGAGAGCCTTGCTGTTGGCTGTCACTACCCCAATGGTTTTCTTGCTGCCGACCAGCAGACTCATGAATGGCAACTGGAGCAGGCTGGACAAGAATACCGGCAGGTCCAATTCATCCGCCAACCGCTGTTGGTATACCGCCATGAATCCGCAATCGCCGGTAATGGCCCGCACTCCTTCCCGTTTCAATTCCCCGGCGGCTTGCTTCACCGCATCATACATGCCGAGGTCATGGTTGAAGATCCGTTCCACTGAAAGTCCCGGCACCCGTTCAAATCGCACTGGATACCGGTATGTGGTCGCATTGGCCGTATCCCCGGGGATGAAGGGAGCGAAGTTCTCCAATAGCAGGATGCCGATCGCTTCGCCATAACTCACCTGTCCCGGTCTCACCATATACTTCATGCTTGGCACCTCATAAAACCAGGTCAAATTCCTGCGGTATTCGGCAACCAGGTTGCGATTCCGGGAATAAGGATGATAAGGATCGTCGAGAAAACCAGGATGCCGATAAACGGACCGATTTTCCTGATGACTTCAAAATATGGTCGCCTGAAGATCAGCTGAGCGGTGAAGATATCGCATCCGAATGGCGGGGGCGCAGAACCGATTGCTGCCTGGAGTACGATAAGGGCACCCAGGAACACAGGATCGATACCTGTCGAAACAACATACGGCTGGAAAATCGGGCTGAGCACATAGATCGCCACAATCGGGTCGACGAACATGCAGGCCACGAAATACGCGACAACCACAACTATGATCAATTGCATTTGCGTCGGATCGACTCCGATGATCGCAGGCATGATTTGCTGGGGAATACGAAGGAAACTGATCATCCAGGAGAATACCTGTCCGGATCCAACCAGAATGAACACGACACCGGTGACGATACCAGCATCAAGCAATGTTCCAAGCAACTTTTTCCAAGTCATCGTCCTGTACACCAATCCCTCGAGAATCAACGCATAGGCTACACCGGCTGCCGCTGCTTCGGTAGGACTGAAAATTCCCGCATAGATACCACCCACAACGATAATCGGGAATCCAAGCACGGGCGCGCCGTCCTTGACTGCTTGCCAACGCTCCGCCCAGGAGGCCTTATCCAAGATGGCGATATTCCTGACTTTCGAATAGAAGAACACATAGATCGAGAACAACAAGAATATCAGGATTCCAGGTCCGATACCGGCAAGGAACAATTTCCCGATCGATGTGCTTGTGACTACTCCATAGACGATAAAGCCGATAGAGGGTGGAATCAACAGTGCGATATCGCTAGCGTTGATGATGAGTCCCAAGGTGAACGAACTGGAATATCCGGCTTTGAGCAACATCGGACGCATGGTACCACCGATTGCCGACACCGTTGCCTGAGTAGAGCCGGAAACAGCACCGAACAAGGTGCAGCTCGCGTTGGTGGTGATCGCCAGACCACCAGGTATGTGTCCGACGAATACCCTGATCATTTCGACCAGCCGATTCGCGGCCTTACCTGAAGTCATGATGTTTGCGGCAAGGATGAACATCGGTACACAAACCAACGAGGGTGCCGCAAATCCGTTTATCATCTGCTGTATGATGACCTGCGGGTTCACCAAGGGCATTTCTACGCCCAAATATACCATAAGCGGAGCTATCAGGGTAATCACAAAGGGGAATCCCAGCAGCAGCATCGCTATCATAACCAATCCTACTATGCCCATACTACTTATTCTCCTTTTCTGCCTTCTCTGCAGCATCTTCGGCCATGACGGCTGCCATCATGGTCGCCTCATCCTCGAACTCGCTCTGCTGCTCAGGTGAAAGCCAGACATCCGTCTCATGCAGATTCTTGAATACTGTCCGAATATATTGGATGCCAGCAGTGAACAAGGCAATCGGAGCAATAATGAGGAAATACCAGTAGGGAGCGCCCAACGCTTCAGTCTTGGTTCCCCGCATCCGAAGGTTGTTCATATAACTGAATGCGTAGTAGGCCAGGACAAGCATGACAATCGCACTAATTAAGCTCATCAGGATGACAAGCACTTTTTCCACTTTTGGGGGAAGCAATTCCAGTACTGCACCCATTCGGATGTGCCGAGCTTTGCGTGCCGCGTAACTGGTTCCAGTAAAAGTAATCAATATGATAAAGAGTTTGGAGATTTCTTCCGCAAAATAAATACTTCGGTATACATTCCGGGAGATGACATTCACAATCAGCAATATGGCGAGCATCGCTGTGCTCACAGAAAGAATGGTAACTTCAAACCTATCGATGATAACCGACAGATACTTGCCGATTGTCTTCAATGTACTGTGGACACGTTTCGTATCCGTTTGTGGTTTACTCATGGGTTCTTACCTTTTTTGGGGACAACCATCCAAAGTTTCCCGGGAATCGAATCCCGGGAAACCAAAAGTGACGGTTCAAACAGATTATTTCATTCCCAAAGCGGCTTTTGCCTTCTCCATGTCTGCAAGGAGAGTCTCAAGCATCTTTGCGGAATCCTTTCCACCGACTTCAGGGAAGTTCGGATAGACTTTGGTCCTGGCCATCTCACGAAGAACGTCGACTTGCGCGTCGGTGAATTCCGTGAAGGTGATCACAGGTCTGGCCTTCGCGATTTCCTGCTGCAAGTTGTCGTTCACACCCTGGATCCATTCTGCCGATTCGGCGATGACATCGAGCCAGTAGTTGCGGACAAGAGCCTGGTCTTCTGCTGTGAGAGAGTCGAAGAATGCCTTGTTGACTGAAGGAATTCCCAGGAACGGTTCGCACCAGAGCTGCACGAAATGGTCTGCGACTTCATAGAAGCCCATGCTGTGGTTGGCGAACATCGGCTGGCTCTGCGCATCGATCAAGCCTGTCTGCAAGCCGCTGTAGATTTCACCATAAGCCATTGGAGTCGGGTCGATACCATAGGCGAGATAATCACGTGTAAGCATCTGGGAACCCATGATACGGGTCTTCAAACCAACGAGATCCGCAGGACCTTTGATCGGTTTCTTGGAAGTGATCCACTGCCAACCTTCGAAGTAGATACCAAGAGGAACAAGGTCGTTCTCACGGAACTTTTCTTCCAGCATCGGCATGAAATCGCCATTCTTGACAACCCATTCCAATACTTCAGGAAGGTTCTCCCGCGGCCAGATGTAGTGCAAGGCGAGTGCGTTGGCCTGGGGAACGAACGAACTGATCCAACCATAGTCGGTGAATACGAACTCTACGACACCAAGCTGAGCCAGCTCGTTGATGTCGCGGTTCTCGCCGAGAGTACCGTACGGGAATACTTCGATATTCCAGCGGCCGTCGGTTTCTTCCTTCATGAACTTGGCAAAATTCCGTGCCCAGACAGTCATGAAGTCGCCTTCGGCTTCAGCACTCGGCATGCGCACATTGTAGGTCTGGTCAGCAGCAGCTTCAGCTCCACCCTGTGCAAACAGTGTTGCGGTCGGCAACAGTAGCGCAAGAATCAGCGCTAGTAGGACGATACGATTTTTCATGTAAACCTCCTGAAAAATTTCTCATACGGTCATAACCTCATGCCGTATGTATTCGCATATCTCAGACGATTCCTTGGAATCGCCGAACCGCTTGCCTTGAATCCGATAGTCACTATTCCGATTGTTCCTCCATTGGCAATGGAGTTGATTTTGTTGCATTTTCACTTGAATTACGCAACATTCCCATTGCAATAATGGGGAAAAATATACCTACGCAACAATCAATGCAATAGCTTTCTATAAAAATTGTATAAATTTACACAATTTTGCATAGACTATCCCGATCAACAGCAACCGATTCCTAATTGTCTTCGATCATGCTTGCACGATGAAGCCTCCCTCATCATCAGTGCACGTTCATATGTTATCGCTTCCCGGCAAAATACCGCAAAGCGGCCTCCACAAGAAATTCCACGCCGATCGGCAATGTTTCCTCGTCAATGGTGAATCTGGGATTATGGTGGGGAAAATTGCTCCCAACGGCTTCATTGGCAGTGCCGATAAATGCGAATGTGGCCGGTACATGTTCCCCGAAGGCCGCGAAATCCTCACAAGCCATCGAAGCATGCTCCACGACATTCGCCTCTCCCACAATACCCTTGGCTACATCGTATGCAACCACTGTCATGGTCGGATCGTTCACCACAGCGTCGTTCTCATGATTGAATTCGAACGAGCAAGTGCATCCATATACATTGCAGATATCGGTCACCATCCGCTTGAACTTATCGGTGGGATTGTCAGGACTTCCCGGTTTTGTCGCAAACAGGTACCTGATGGTTCCCTCGAGTTCGACTGTATCGGGTATGATATTGTTTTTCGTTCCACCGGCAATCCGTCCGAACATGAGTGCGATCGGTTTCATTGGACTGACCAGCCGTGTTTGGATAGTCTGCACCTGTTGCACGACAGCCGCGGCACAAATGACCGGGTCGACCGCACTGTCGGGATACCCGGTGTGGCCACCACGTCCCTTGATGGTTACCTTGAAGACATCCATCGAGGAGGTGACTGCTCCGGATTTGACTCCGATCGTCCCACTGGGCAATGGGGACCAGATATGGATTCCCATCGCCGCATCGACGTTCGGATTCTCCAAGACACCATCGTCGATCATAATCTGGGCACCGGCTATCTCCTCGTTGGGTTGAAAAACGAATTTGATCGTCCCGTCGAAGGAGTCGCGCCTTTCTGTCAATATCCTGGCCGCGGTCAGCATCATCGCCAGGTGGGCATCGTGCCCACATGCATGCATCAAACCACTATGTTCCGAAGCGAATGGCAGGCCGGTCTGCTCTTCCACAGGAAGCGCATCCATATCGGCACGCATCAGTAGAACCGGACCATTGTCCGTACGACCTTTCAACAGGGCAACCACCCCGGTGGTGGAGACCTTCATAGGTTCCATGCCGAGACTCTTTAAAAATTGCTCAATTTTCCGGGACGTACGGAACTCTTGGAACCCAAGCTCGGGATGAGCATGGAAATCCCTCCGCAAAGCCAGGAGCTCGTCAGTATATGATTTGACAGCTTCTTGGATAGACATAGGTTATACCAACTTCCTCTTGATCAATGTTTCCGCAATCTGTACCGCATTCAAGGCAGCACCCTTGCGGATATTGTTCGAGACACACCAGAAATTCAGTCCGTTCGCAATGGTGTAGTCCTCGCGGATCCTGCCAACCATCGTCAGATCCTCGTCATTGCTCTCGATCGGAGTCGGGTACAATTCCTTGGAAGGATCGTCGACCACCTTTATTCCGTCGGCTTTCATAAGAAGCTCCTTGGCCTCTTCGGGTGTCAGCTTGCGTTCGGTCTCGATATTGATGGATTCGGAGTGGCCATACCAGACTGGGACACGGACACAAGTGGCGGTGACCTCGATACTCGGGTCGAGCATCTTCTTGGTCTCATTGATCATCTTGTATTCTTCCTTGGTGTAGCCACCTTCCTGGAACACATCGATATGGGGTATCAGATTGAATGCAATCTGCTTCTTGTACGCCTGGGGCTTGGAAACAGCACCGGTCTTGATCATTTCCTCCGCCTCGAGCTGCAATCCGTCGATCGCCTTCTTTCCCGAACCGGAAACCGCCTGGTATGTTGAAACCACCACGCGCTTTATCTTCGCGGCTTCATGCAACGGCTTCAACGCTACGAGCATTTGGGTCGTGGAACAGTTGGGGTTCGCGATGATCCCCTTATGCCAATCCAAATCCTGCGGGTTCACCTCGGGAATCACCAACGGACAATTGGGATCCATACGCCATTGCGCACTGTTGTCCACAACAATGGCACCTTCCTCCACTGCGATGGGGGCCAACACTTTGCTTGCTTCGCCACCAGCGGAAAAAATCGCGATATCGACGCCCTTGAATGCACCTTTCTTGGCTTCCTTGGTTACCCATTTCTTGCCTTTGAATACCACTTCCTTACCAACCTGGGATGCAATATCCAGTGGCACCAGTTCCGATACGGGAAAATTCCGCCTTTCCAACGTGGAGATCATCTCGGTGCCAACAACACCGAGAGCCCCTACAACAGCAACCCTATATTCTTTTGCCATGATTCATTCCTCCTACTGACTAGTCGAGCTTTCCGCTTTGAAGATCGGCGATAACACCTTCGATGATGTCAATACCCTTCATGAGATAGTTCTCGGGAATCACCAACGGAGGAAGCAGTCTTGCCACGTTGTTGTGGTGGCCTCCGACCTCGATCATCACACCACGTTGGTGCGCGTATTTGCGGACCTTCTTCGCCAATGCCATCGCTGGCTTCTTTGATTTCTTGTCCTCGACCATTTCGATCGCAATCATCAATCCGATGCCTCGGACTTCACCAACGATATCGTACTTCTTCTCGATCTCCTTCATGCGGACCATGGCCTTCTTGCCTACTTCAGCCGCACGTTCTGGAATCTTGTGCTCGAGCATCCAATTGATGGCTGTCGCACCAGCGGCGAAGGCAACCATGTTTCCACGGAAGGTTCCGATGGATTTTCCAACCGGCCATGTATCAAGTTCCTCACGGTATGCGATTGCAGAAATCGGGAATCCGATTCCACCGAGTGCCTTGCTCATGGTAATGATATCCGGCACGATTCCGGCATGTTCGAAAGCGAACATTTTTCCGGTCCGACCCAAGCCTGCCTGGATTTCATCACAAATCATGATGATTCCATGCTTCTTTGTGATTTCCCTGACTCTCTGCATGAACCGCGGAGAAGGAATGATCGTACCGCCCTCGCCCTGCACCGACTCGAGGATGACAGCAGCTGGAAGGGAGAACCCGGAGTGGGAATCCTCAAGAATCCGTTCAAGGTAATCCGCAGCCTGCAGGTCAACCATGTCGTCGGGACAACCGAACGGATTGCGATATGCGTATGGATACGGAATGAACTGGATACCAGGAACCAATTGTCCGATTCCGTCACGGTGTCCGCTGTCTGTTGTCAGCGCAAGCGATACACCTGTCATGCCATGGTATGCACCTTCAAAAGCAATGATTCCATTGCGCTTGGTGTTGTATTTTGCCAACTTGATGGCCTGCTCCACAGCATCGGATCCTGTGGGACCGCCGAAGAACACACGGGACAATTCTTTCGGGAGAACCTTCCGCAAGGTCTCTACCATCCTAACCCGTGTTTCTGTAGGAATATCCAAGGTATGCGTTACCTTGTCGATCTGCTCGTGTGCTGCCTTGAGCACTTCCGGATGTCCATGACCAAGCGCCATGACACCGGCTCCACTGAACATATCGATATAGATATTGCCGTCGACATCTTCCAAGGTTGCGCCCTTGCCCCGCGCCAACGCCATGGGCATTCCCTTCGAATACGAGACAGCCGAACTCTCATTTTCAGCCTGATACTTCAGAATCGCCTGTGACTTCGGTCCTGGGGGAACAGTCACGATCTTTGGAGCACCCTGCATTGACATTTCTTCAAACATCTTCTCATTATTCATACCAACTCTCCTTTGCCCGCATCACCGATTCTACCGGGAAGGGGTCTTTTTATTGTAACTCATACTTTCAGAGATCTGCCGCGCCATCAGCTTGAGCGGCTCGATCAGTTCTTTCATCCGTTCTTCCGATAGACGCATCGAGGGTCCCGAAATTGCGATTGTCGCTATCACTTCGTTGTCACGGTTGTACAGGGGTGCGGCAATGGAATTGAGATGGTTCCCGAATTCAAGTATTTCCGTGGCATACCCGCGTTCCGCGGACTCCCTCACCAACCGCTTGAACTCCTCCTTATCCATGACCGTTCGCGGAGTCTTTTGGATAAAGATCACATTGTCCAGGTAACGATCAAGTTCATCTTCAGACAGACTGGACAACAGCAATTTACCAGAAGCACACGAATTCACCGGATATGTGTACGTGACATCTGGATTCAATACAACAGTGTGAGAACTCTTCACCTCTTCTATCGCTATGACCATGTCATGGTACAGGACTGTAAGGTAGATATTCTCGTTGGCAATCCGTTCCAGATCGTACATCCGGGTCTTCGCCGACTCGCGCAGCTGTTCTTTTATCGGTACGGTACTCCCCAACTGGAACAACTTCAAACTCAGTTGGTAGCCCATGCGTGACTTCTCGATGTAGCCCAAAGTAGTCAAGGTATAGAGCAACCGATGCAGATTCGCACGGGTCAATCCCAACCCCTTGCACATGGTGGGAGCTTGGACCGGCTGGTTCGCAGAAATGAATTCCAAAAGATTGAAGGCCTTCATGACTGTTGTTGCCAACTGGTAAGATGTTTCATTATTTGAACGCTCGTTTATTTGTTGAAACATACTTTATTATGGGGGGACACGTCCCATCTGTCAACAAAAAAATTAAAAATATTCACTATTCCCATCATCAATAATGAGTTACCTAATATATCATAGTGAAAATTGCGCTATAACGAAAGTATTGTCAAAAATTTCTTCCCAAACGAAACGAGCGGAGCGGAAGCAGCTTGTTGCCACAGTTTCCGAGCAATTGCAGGGATAAAAAAACTACCGGGTCTCTTCGACCCGGCAGCACATCTCAAGAGATTTTCTATGTGAGTCTACAGAATGAATGGAACCCGGAAATTATGGGACTGGTAGACCACAAAAGTCTCAACCTCAAGAATTTCCGGGACTTTGGCCAATTCCTTCTTGAAGAAATCCAACAGACTCAAACCTTCGTCTTCGCTGAGGATCACTTGCACAATCAAATCGTATCGTCCGGTCACCACCACAGCAGAGATTACTCCACGCAATCGCGCGAACTCCTGGGCTTTGCGCCCGAGATCAAGCGTCTTGAGCTTCACTCCCATCATGACGACCTGGAGTCCAGGTATGCACTCCGGATTGATCAAGCCGGATATTTGGAGCACACCCTCCTCCATAAGCTTGTTGACCCGAGCCCGTACGGTATTCTCCGTAATGGACAATTCGTCTGCGATCGCACTGTATGCCTTGCGCCCGTCAGCCAATTGCTTGATTATTGCCTTGTTGGTTTCATCAATTTTTTTCATCAGCCATTCACTCTTTGGAATTCCTTCATGAGATCCGCAAGCGCCTGGACATCCTCAACCGGCAATGCATTGTAGATGGATGAACGGAGCCCACCGACACTTCGGTGGCCTTTGAGCCCGAGCATTCCCGCAGCTTTGGTCTCTGCAAGGAATTTCTTTTCCAGCTCTTCGCTACCAAGACGGAATACGATATTCATCTTCGAACGATACGCCGCATCGACAGGGCTCCGGAAAAAACCACCGCTGGAGTCGATCGCATCGTAGATGATCGAAGACTTCAATGCGGCACGTTTCGCCATTCCTTCGGCACCACCGTTGCTCTTGATCCATTCGAGGACCAGCTTAACCGCCCAAATGGAAAATACAGGGGGAGTATTGTACAAACCCTCGTCTCCAGCATGCAGGCTATAGTCCAGGTAGGCGGGAAGATTCTTGTTCTGCTTCTCCAACAAGCTCTTCCGCATGATGACCAACGTGGCACCCGCCGGTCCAAGGTTCTTCTGCACACCGCCGTAGATCATGTCGAATTTCTCGACTGGCACAGGCCTGCTGAGCAGGTCGCTGGACATATCGGCGATCAAGGGAACGGAACCTGTATCCGGCCAATCCTGCCACTCGATTCCCCCAATCGTCTCGTTGGAACAGAGATAGAGATACGAGGAATTGGCAGATGGTTTTACTGTCTTCGGGTCGGGAAGGCTGGTGAATTTCGTCTCGGTACCATCATAGTAGAGATTCACGTCGCCAAAAAGCTTGGCATCGTTGGTTGCTTTGTTTGCCCACGTACCGCTCTTGATATAATCGGCGACGGTACCGGGTTTGAGGAAATTCATGGGAATCATGGCGAACTGCAACGTTGCGCCACCACCCAGGAAGTAGACATCGTAATCCTCTGGAATCCCCATGAGCTCACGCAGGAGGGAGAGGCACTCGTGGTACATGTCCTCGAAGGGCTGTCCGCGATGGCTCGCTTCGATCATCGACAATCCCGCTCCCTTGTAATCGAGGAGATCGTCATGGATTTGCTGCAACACTTCCGCAGGCAATACCGAAGGACCGGCGAAAAAATTCTTCTTGCGGCTCATAGCGCGCCTCCTTTCACAAGTTCATCAATTATCGCGCA
>PGXU01000045.1 GCA_002839335.1 Spirochaetae bacterium HGW-Spirochaetae-4 | reverse complement strand
CAAGGCACCTCTTGTACTGCGATACCGTTCGATGATGTCGTCGATTACCGGAATGACATCCTTCATATCCAGAGTGTGTACAGGAAGGGCGGAACTGTACTGTTCCGTTGTTGCGACTTGTGCCATATTCGCTCCTTGATTTTCGTGTCCTACATGCGTTGCTCCACAGTTAATATTCTTTACGTAACATATTATCATCCAAAAATGGATAAATCAAATGCAAAACAAATATATTAGTGCAATAAAAAAGGAGCGACACGAATATCGCTCCTTTTTACTCGGTTTTTGTGATTTATAGTGGATTCTCAGGATTCCGAGCGTTCCAGGGTGCCCAATTGGCGTTGGTTATGCCTTTGACGGCCCGCAACATGTTCTTGTCGGCGGGATTCGAGACAATCTTGACAGACGATGGAGCGACCTTCCACCGGTCGTCGGTGGTTCCCGCGGCTCCACCTACCCATGAGCTGGAAATGGAATATTTCCCAAAGGAGGCCATTTCGGCAGGTTTGACCTGCAATACGATAGGCTTGTCCAACATGAATTCCTGTCTGATGTGATAGGGGTTCGACACATACGGCTCGTAATTGGGGATGATGCCATCCGGCAATAGTCCGTAGTCGGTGTAGACGTGCCTGAAACCTTTCAGCGTATAGGTTCCTCCTCTTACGTTGTGCCATAATCGTAAGGTGCCAGCAATATCTATGTCAAATGAAAATATGATTCCTACGGGGATGCCGGGAGATTCGGGTCTCTGAAAAACTGGATTAGCGCAGCCTTTTGGGTTACATTCAACACATACAGGGAGGAATCGGACATGGAAACATTCACAAGTGCATGGGTACGTCACAGGGGTAAGGTGGAATATGGGCAAGAGAAGGTGCGTGAAGCGGGACCGGGCGAGGTGAGGGTACGTATCAAAGCCTGTGGGGTCTGTGGTACCGATATCCATTTCTTCAAGGAGTTCCCCGATGAACAGCCGGTTCCCCTTGGTCATGAAGTCGCCGGAATCATAGAATCAACGGGTCCCGGAGTGCACTTTCCTCCAGTGGGAACCTCGGTTGTGATCCAAAACCACATCCCGTGCGGCATGTGCGATGCCTGCTTGAACCAACGGTCCGATGCCTGCGGGCATATCAGGACCTATATGGACACCCAGGCCGGAATGGCCGAATACCTGGTGGTGCCGGCAGCCATGGCTATTGCTTTCGGGGGTCTTGATTTTGCCTCGGCCACCTTGGCCGAACCGGTCACGGTCGCCTTGGACCTTTGTCGTGAGGCGGCGATACGGATGAACGATACCGTGTTGATCATGGGACCGGGTACCATCGGTCTCAGTTGTGTGCCGATTGTGAAAAGACAAGGTGCGTCCCTCGTGGTTGTCGCGGGGCACGGATTGTCCTCGATACGTGGAGCTCACCGCAAATCCGTGGCGACCTCGCTTGGCGCCGATGCTTTTGTCGATACGACAGACAAAGGGTGGAAGGAGAAGCTTCTCGCATCGTATCCCGGTGGATTCGACCGGGTGATCGTCACTTCTCCTCCCAATACGATTGCCGACGGTATCGCACTTGCGGGCTTTCGGAGCTCGATAGTCTTCGACGGTATCAGTTACCAGGACGATTCGGTAACCTTTGGCGCCAACGATTTCCATTTCCAGAAGAAGCGCTTGATCGCATCCCATGCGATTCCCAACTGGGGGTTTCCCCAAGCGCTCGGTTTGTTGATAGATGGCACCATCGATCCGAAACTCCTGTTGACCCATCGGTATCCGTTCAACCGATTGGAGCAAGCCTTACAGGATTATGGCAGCCCGGATTTGGAAATCATCAAGATCGCCATCGAAATCTGAGAGAGGGAGGACGGTCTCGACCATATATCGCATGAACTCGTCCGCTTCCGAATAGACGGCGTTGTGCCCCGATTTCTCCAACCACAACAGGTCCTTCACCGGAGCCTCAACCTGGTTGTACCAGCGCTCGCTGATTGTTGCCACACAACTCATGTCGTAACGGCCGTTGACGATGAACAACGGACATTCCAACTCGGTGACATCCCGTTCGAAATCCAGGTCTGACAATAGCGGATATACCTGCTTCACACCACGGACAACGCCGCGGATCAAGTTGATGCGATCGAAGAACGAGTGCTCGGGAGCAAGGAACATCTTTTCCGAACGGTAGTTCGCATCGGCTGGTGCGGAGGGGCTGTAATGGTACAATCTGCTCAATACCTGGTAATAGGCATCTCCATCGGGAACTTCGGTACCGTCCGAAAGGCGCTTCACATACGGCGGATACCCGAGCTTCTCCATGGTTTTCACCGTCTTGGCATCACCCGCGGTCCTCGCGCCCTCGAGGATCATCTCATATCCGATTGAATCGTTTTCAACCGAATTGACCTGTTGTGCGGCTCCGATATAGGCATGGAAGAGATCCGGCTCCTGTTGGGCTGCCATCAAACCGATCACAGAGCCCCAGGAGTGTCCGACGAGGAATATCTTCTCCTGGTTGAATCGGGTCGCCAGAAGTTTGGAAAGCACGATCACATCGTCGGTGAACTGCTGGACGGAAAGGCCATCGCGACCTGCGGCGAAACTTGCCGCTGTCCCACGTTGGTCCCAACAGACTATGGTGAAGTGTTCGTGCAACGGGCCGAGGTAGGGCCGTACCCAGCCGACTTCAGACCCTCCAGGGCCCCCGTCGAGCCATAGGAGCACCGGATTGTCCCTGGATGCTCCTGCCACATAGATAGTCTGCTGTGTTCCATTGATTGTTACGGTATCGCGTGTATCCACTTCCAACTCGATTTCTTTTCCCCGTGCATCGTAAACCTTCTGCGTGTGCGAGCATGAGGATGCCATCAAAAATAGGACAAGTGCCAATGCGATCCAGATTCCCCACTGTATGCTGTGTTTCATATCAATCTCCTTTCCGACTGTGTGTCGGTAAGGTCATGATGCGTTTTTGCCCGACTGTCTCCAATCGGAAATACTGCGTAATCGATGCAGTGGGGGCTACGTAATTAGTTGTAAGGATCAGTCGTGGAGGAGATTGAGTAGCTCTATGCGGCTTTGTGCTCCCACTTTCTGGAACAGATTGTAGATATGGGTACGCACCGTTGCCTCTGAAATGCCGAGGTGGCCGGCGATTTCCTTGTTTGACAATCCTTGGGCGATGAGAGCGGTCATTTCCTTTTCCCTCGGCGTCAGGGAGAAGCGGGACAATGTGGTATCGCTTACCGGTTCGAATGCCGTAGCGGAATTGGGGTTCTTCGCCAACGACTGGATGGAAGCGACGAGGACGACGGTATTGATGCCAAGATAGAACAGGTATTCGAGCGAGAGGGGGTGCAGGGAGTTTTGGGTCGCACGGTTCAAAAACAATTCCAGCAGGCTCAGCGGGACGAATGCGAGCGTGCAATACCCGATACCATGGACCAGCAACCGGTATGCGTGGTGTTGTTGTTGCATATCTGCCTTGATAAGGTTGAGGCCGAATAGCGAGAGGGTCACTGCAACGGTGAGATACACGAAGATTTGCCACAGGCTTGTCGGGGTCATGGCATGGAGGAAACTTGTAGGCAACAAGGAGCCTGCCAAGCCGGATACCATGATCCCCACGGAGACCAGGCAGCTGATGCGGGCGCCCAGGTTCAATTTTCCCCTAGCCTTGCGAAATTCACGAAGTCCCAGAATCCACCACATGCCCAAATACAATCCCATATTGAGTAGAGTACCGATAGTGCCGAATACCGTTTCAACCTGCTGTTGTCTCGGACCTACCAGCCCCATGACCTGCATGAGGTAGTAATAGATCGCCACCAACGCGAGGCTGGAAATGAATAGTCCCTGTACCAGGAGCATCCGGCGGGTGAATGGTTGTTTGAGGCGTATGGAAAGCACCAGCAATGCCGCAAGTGACCCGAAACCGGTTGAGAATATGATGATGTAGGTAAACAACACAATATGTTTCACTGTGGGGAACTGTATCATCGAGTTCGCCATCAGGCAAGAAGGTTGTCGTGTTTTTATCCTAATACGAATATATTCGTATGGTTGTATTCCCCGCTTTTAAGGCATGTATTGCTGCAGAGGTGTACTATGTTGCGTATGAAAAGTTACCGGGGTATGTTCCTGGTGTGTATGCTGGTGGTTCTTGGGTTCTCCTGTTCATTGGTTGCCGATGGGCATTCGAATCGATACAGTCGGCAACAGTGTGGTGATCCGTTTTGGATTTCCCAAGTAGGAGACTCCTATACCTATCAGGTGCGTAGGGGTTCGGCCGATGCCAGCTCGATAGATATCGAGTTCAAGGGATTCTCGGGCCGCGATACGGTCTGGGAACTGATATCCAATTGCAATGTCATGGTACCGTATGAACTGGTGGTCTCCGATCTCCATGCGTCCGAATTCAAGGTGGTGCTGGTCAATGAGGCTACCGGTGAGGTCGTGACCGTAGTGCGGACACGGGAAAACCAGCAGGAGTATCTGGTATTGGTTCCCGGCAGGTATAAGGTCAAGCTGGTCGGATATGCCGCGGCTGGACAGTTGTCCATGAGGTTGGATGTCCCCTTGGGGGTCATTGCCGTGGACCGCTTTTCCAATCGCTGGTGATCCGACGTACCTGCAGGTATTCTCTTTTGACTTGGGACACATATGACAGTATACTAGGGGTAGCGGCGATATTGGTTCGGCTTGAGTATGTTTCCCACCGTGCCTTTCGCTGGGGGAGCATATGGTATCGGCGGATATGCCGGTATCATGGAAGTCGACCCGCCTCCGCCGCAGGAGGGATGTATGATGGAACGAGCGATTATCGCAACCGACCTTTCAGAAGCTTCCGATATCATGGTCAAGCATATGGGTTTTCTGAAGGACTTTGGAGTCACTTCCCTATTGTTGCTCCAATGCCCCGATTATCAGGAGGTCGCCTCGGAAGTCTTCCCGTATGTCGCGACAATTCAAACCGAAGCGATCGAACGCCAAAAGGAAGATCTTCAAGGGCTGGGTTTCGCAGTCGAGTCCCGTATTTCTCCGGGAAATGCCAAACGGGAAATCAACCGTATCGCCGAGGAAGAGGGTTTTTCCCTTGTGGTTGTCGGCTCCCAGGGCAGGTCGCTGCTCGGTGGGGCTTTTCTCGGTGGCGTGGCCCATGAAGTCATGCTGGGAACGCGCAAGCCGTTGCTGATCATCCGTCTGCAGGTGGACGAACAAAAGCATTTGTCCGTAACGGGTATAGCCGAGGAGGGAGTGGTCAAGCGGATTCTGTTCGCAACCGACTTCTCCCCAGGGGCGGAGGGTGCATTCGCCCATCTGGAACAGTTGATGGCAACCGGTAATGTCAAGCAGATCACGTTGTTGCACGTGCAGGACCGCAGTCATATAGAGCCACATTTGGTCGAACGGCTGGAGGAATTCAATACGATCGACAAGGAACGGTTGGAGGAGATGAAGAACCGGCTTTCCTCGGGAAGCAAGGTGAAGATCGACACCAAGTTGATCTATGGTGATCCCCATACGGAAATCCTGCGTGAGCTGGAGGAGAATGATGCCACCATGGTGATGATGGGAACCCAAGGACGCGGCTTCCTACGTGAATTGTTTGTCGGAAGTGTGAGCCAATACATTGCCCGCAGGGCGCAGGTGCCTGTTTTCCTTATACCCATCAAGCCGGAATAGCTCGGTTCCCCGCACAGATCCATAAGGCCCGAAAAGACCGGATTGCCCGTTGGTTTGACAGCAATCGTTTAATATGTGATGCTGTATGGTAACGTAAGAAGAGGTAATGCATGTATATAGCGATAATCAACATCCATGGATTGGTGAGAAGCAACAATATTGAAATGGGACGGGATGCCGATACCGGTGGCCAGACGCGGTATGTGGTCGATCTGGTCAAGGAGTTGTCTACCCGGGAGGATGTTGAGATAGATCTCTTCACGAGGAAGATCGGAGACAAGCGGCTGAGCAAGGATTACAACAAGCAGATCGAGGAAATCGGTGGGAAGGCACGCATAGTGCGGCTACCCTGTGGTGGAGTGAAATATATCCGCAAGGAGAAGCTTTGGCCGCATCTGGATGAGTTCGTCGATAGCCTGATCGAATTCTTCCGCTCCGAGAAACGGGTGCCGGATATCATTCATGGCCATTATGCCGACGGTGGGTACATCGCCACCGAGATCGCCAGTTATTTCCACACTCCGTTGGTGTTCACCGGGCACTCGCTCGGGAGGAACAAACTCGATTACCTGAAGTCGACAGGGGTCTCGGACGAAAGGATCGAGGACTATTATTCCATGTCGTCCCGAATCGCCCAAGAAGAGCGGACGATCCGGAAAGCGGATATGGTGATCACGAGCACGAACTATGAGCGGGAAGAATTGTACAGTTCGTACGAGAACAGGGATTTGGAACGGTTTGTGGTCGTTCCACCCGGGTTGGATCTGGACAAGTTCTTTCCGTACTACCATTACGAGATCCAGGATCCTTCGGTGACCGAGGAACAGAAGCTGGCCCAGTTCACCATGATGAAGGAGTTGCAGAGGTTCTTCACTGTCCCGGACAAGCCGCTTATCATGGCTTTGTGCAGACCCGAGGCCCGAAAGAATATCGACCTGTTGATCGAGATCTATGGAAAGAACAAGGACCTGCAGGCCATTGCGAACCTGGCGATATTCGCCGGTATCCGTGACGATATCAACACCATGGAGGAGGGTGAGAAGCAAGTACTCACCGATATGCTCCTGCTCATGGACCGCTATGACCTGTATGGCAAGATGGCGATACCGAAGCACCACAACCCGGAGCGGGATGTACCGGAACTATATCGGATCGTGGCCATGAAGCGGGGTGTGTTCGTCAGCGCGGCGGCATTGGAAAATTTCGGGCTTACCTTTATCGAGGCGTCTGCGGTCGGTTTGCCGTTCGTAGGTACCGACAAGGGTGGCGTCCAGGATATCAGGAAGAATTGTGACAGCGGGGTGTTGGTGGACATAGGCAAGCCGAAGGCAATCCATGACGCCATCCACAAGATCCTGACCGATTCGGAGTTGTGGGATTCGTTGTCGCAGCATGGCGTGGAGCGGATTCGGCAGGTCTACAACTGGCAGACCCATTGCGATACCTATCTTGCGCAGTTGAAACGGGTCATGGAGGAGCACAAGGTCAAGAAAACTCCCGATGCCCGGTATGAGCGGAGTATGGCCAAACGCATGAGCTCGCTCAAGTACCTCCTGGTCAGCGATATAGACAATACCTTGACTGGCGATGCCGATTCGGTCGAGGAGCTGAAGAAATTGTTGGTGGAGTACCGCGATACCGTCGGTTTCGGTGTAGCCACCGGGCGGAATGTGGAATCCGCCAAGGAGATATTGGAAACGTATGGTTTCCCACAACCCGACGTATTGATCACATCGGTCGGTTCCGAAGTCTTCTACGGGGAGAACCTGATAGCGGACAAGGGGTGGTCGCACTTCATCCGCAGACGGTGGCATCCCAGACGGATCCGCGAGGCCTTGTCCGGGTTCGGTGCTTTGGAACTACAACCCGAAGAGGGCTCCCAACGTGATTTCAAGGTCAGCTTCAATGTGTTGGACAATTCCGATATCGATTCGCTCATGCAAAAGGTCGGCGACGCGCTGGGAAAGACGAAATCTTCCTGGCACCTGGTGCTTTCGTATGACCGTTTCCTCGACATACTTCCATACCGTGCATCCAAAGGGACTGCGGTGAAGTATATCGCCTGGAAATGGCATATCGATTTGAAAGCGGTAGTGACTGCCGGCGATTCGGGCAACGATGCGGACATGATGATCAAGCCGTTGAAGGGAATCGTGGTTGCCAACCACGAAGCGGCTCTCGACTCCTTGCGGAGCATGAAGAACTTGTACTTCGCGGAACGTTCGTATGCTGGAGGGGTTATCGAGGGGTTGCGAAAGTTCGGTGTGCTCCCGTCGTAGTGGCTAGTTGTATGAGCCGGGGTGTGTGTCCGGCCATGTAGATGGGTATATTGAGCAGGTCGTCGTCACTTTTCAGGTTCAACAGCGAGAAACGGAGTGCGATTTCGGGAGCATAGAGTTGACGGTACAATGCCAATGAATGTGATTTGACATTCCGTGCCGTCTTTACCTCGACCGGAACGATGCTCTTGCCGTGTTGGATCACGAAATCGACCTCGGCACGATTACCCGATTTCCAATACCAGACCGCGTCGCCACAGATTTGTCTCAACGACTGCAGGATATAGCTTTCTGTCAAGATTCCACGGAAACGACTGAGAGACGGACTCTCCGAATCGACGCTGCTTGCCGGAAGTCCTGCCAATCTGCGGAAGACTCCGGTATCGGAAAAGTAATATTTGTATTGGCTCTGGTATATGTAGGAATCTATAGGATCCTGGGGTCGCTCTACCCGCCGCACCATGACAAGAACCTGATCCTCCAACAATTGGAGGATCAGTGGATCGATAGACAATCCTTCCGCGGCCCCCTTTTGCCGGGAATTGTGGAAATGGGTGTTTTCGCGAGCCATGTGTTTCGGAACGTGTCTGCAAAGCTCAAGGCTCCGCTTGCTTTCCAAATGCAATTTTTCTGCACAGATATCTGCAATACGGGCAATTTGTGTATCAAGGGCTGCATCGACTGCAGAAAAGTCGTGTGATTCGATCCACGTGTCGACTACCGGGAGCAATCCACCGATAGCCATGTGTATACGCACGAGATGGGCCAGTCGAGTCGCTATCGCCTTGGGAATCGGTTGGATATCTTGCCATCCGCATAGGAAATCCTCAAGATTCTGGTTTCCAGTCATGTTCAGGAATGTCCTGAAGTCAATGCGGTCCACCGCACCTCCTCACATAGAGTACAGCAAGCTCCGCAATACATAGTGGAGAATGCCGCCATGCCTGTAGTAGGCGACCTCGATGGGAGAATCGAGGCGACATACCACAGGGACCAGTTCCTCAACTCCGGATTCACGAACCACTTTCATGGTCAACTCCATCTGAGGTGTGATCTCCTCGGGAATTTCGAGCGAATAGCTCTCCGTACCATGAAGGTGGTGGGATTCGATGGAGGCGCCCGCTGCAAAGACAAGCGGCAGTACTCCCATGCCGACGAGATTGCTCCTATGGATGCGCTCGAAGGATTCAGCCAGTACCGCTCTGACGCCCAATAGATTCGTTCCCTTGGCCGCCCAATCGCGCGACGATCCTGTACCATATTCCCTTCCCGCCAGGACGATGAGTTCGACGCCCTCCTGGGCGTATGCCTGCGCCGCATCGTACACGTGCATCAGGGTGCCTTCGGGCAGTTTTCGGGTGAACCCACCTTCCTTCGGAGTGGTGAGTTTCTGTTTGATCCGGGTATTGGCAAAGGTTCCACGCATCATCACCTCGTGGTTTCCCCGTCTGCTGCCGTAGGAGTTGAATTGCTGTGGATCGACTCCGAGGGATGCAAGGTATGTTCCCGCAGGGTAGGTGGGATCTATCGAACCGGCCGGACTGATATGGTCGGTGGTCACCGAATCGCCCATGACCAGCAACGCGCGTGCTCCCTTGATTGCTCCGATATGTGGTGGAACCTTGGGAAAATGGTCGAAGAATGGAACTTTCGCGATATAGGTGGAACCCGTATCCCACTTGAAGGTGTCACCCTCGGGAGCCGGTAGTTCGGCCCATTTGGCATCTCCGCTGAAAATGTCCCGGTACTTTTCCAAGAACGATGCAGACGATACGTGCTTGGTTGCCAACCGGGAGATTTCCTTCGGGTCGGGCCACAAATCCTTGAGGTAGAGCGGTCGACCACCGTGGTCGTATCCGATCGGGTCCTGGACAATGTCCATGTCGATGCGACCGGCAAGCGCGTAGGCAACGACCAGAGGGGGGCTCATGAGAAACGAAGCCTTCACATTCTTATGGATCCGGCCCTCGAAATTCCTGTTGCCGGACAATACGGCAGCCAAAGTGAGGTTTTCCTGTTGTTGGGCCTCCTCGATAGCAGGATGCAAAGGACCGGAATTTCCGATACAGGTGGTGCAACCGAAGGCGGCTATATGGAACCCCAAGGCTTCCAAGTCCTTCAGAAGGCCCGCTTGTGTAAGGTAATCGACCACAACCTGCGAACCGGGGGCAAGGGAAGTCTTGACCCACGGAGCGACCTTCAAGCCCCATCGGACGGCTTCCCGTGCGACCAGACCAGCGGCGATCATAACGGCCGGATTGCTGGTATTGGTGCAACTGGTGATCGCTGCGATCGCTATGGCACCGTCGGGAATATCCACACGATAGCCATCCAATTCGATAGGAACCGACTTTCCTCGTTCGATTGCGGTAGTCTTGGCTATCTGCAGTGGCGCATCCGAAATAGCAATCCGGTCTTGCGGTCGCGAGGGTCCGGCAATACTGGGAACCACTGTCGCAAGGTCGAGTTCCAGTATTTCGTCGTATGTGGCCTCACGTGTCGGATCATGGAAGAGGGCATTCGCCTTGCAGTACGCCTCGGTTCGTTCGGCTTCCTTCTTTCTTCCGGTCAGTATGAGATAATCGATGGTTTGGGCATCGACAGGGAAGAATCCCATGGTGGCTCCGTATTCGGGGCTCATATTCGCTATGGTGGCCCGGTCTGGCAATTCCAACGAAGCGAGACCCGGACCAAAGTATTCCACGAATGCTCCGACAACCCCCAGTTTCCGCAATTGTTGGGTGAGGGTGAGCACCAGGTCCGTGGCGGTACACACCGGATCCATCGATCCGGTGAGGCGGACTCCGACCACCCGGGGGATCGGCATGAAATACGGTTGTCCGAGCATTACGGCTTCGGCTTCGATGCCTCCGACACCCCAACCCATGACCCCAAGACCGTTGATCATGGTCGTATGGCTATCTGTTCCGACCAGGGAATCGGGAAACAGGATACCCTGCTCGGCACGCACACCCTGCGCAAGGTACTCGAGGTTCACCTGGTGGCAGATTCCCGAGTTTGGAGGCACGATACGGAGATTGGTAAAACTCTTTTGGGCCCACTTGAGCAGACTGTAGCGCTCGTGGTTCCGCCTATATTCCATTCCCACATTGAAAGCGAGGGAATCCTGTGTGCCGAAGCTGTCGATTTGGACGGAATGGTCAACAATCAGGTCGACCGGGACTTGCGGGTTGATGTTTTTCGGGTCTTTTCCTGCCTCTGCAACAGCATCGCGCAAGGCCGCCAAGTCAACTATGGCCGGAACACCGGTGAAGTCCTGCATAAGGACCCTGGCAGGATAAAACGGTATCTCGGAGGGTCGTTCCAGCTCACCCGCGCGGTCGATCACCGCTTCGAGCGTGTGTTCGTCGACAAGTCCGGAGTCCATGTGCCGCATGAGGTTCTCTAAGAGCACACGCAAGGAGTAGGGCACCGAATCGATTTGCTGTCCTGCAAATCGACCGATGTCGAAATACCGAAAAGGCGATCCACCGACAAAAAGGGTACGGGTATATGATTTGGCCATGGGTTCCTCCTATTGCATTCACAGCATACAAGGAGCGGGTTTGCTTCGCAAGTTCCTTATTCCTGCAATTTCGGTGCTACCATCCCGTTGGAGCCTATGAAGAAGGAGTCGAAATCGATACCGATGGTGAAGGCACTTTTGCCCGTTGCCGTGCTGATCGCATAGCTCGCATACGGCCGGAGTGTGACTGCGGCGCCTATGGCAAAATCCGCGTTGAGCGTGGCGCCGACGTACACATCCTCCTCCCATGCGGGAGAACCGGAGGTTAGGTATGCTGCTGTCTGTGCATGCAATACCATTCCGGCTGCCACCAACCCACCGTATGGGACGGGTCTGTCGAACAATCCCAGGGGGATGCCATAGCGAAGGCTGAGGAGCGTCTTGATTTCTCCCGATTTTGTTTGCAAGCCAAGCAAGTCGGGTGTAAGGATCCGGTTGTTGGGATCAGATTCTATGAAGGCCGTGTCCATCTCCAATCTGAGTATCTGGTGGGTACGTCCTAGCGATACCTGCCCGGTGACGCTTACGATCGGAACCAATTTCCTATCCTCGACGGTGAAGTTGTGGTCGTATTGCAGACTACCGAGAATCGAATACCGCGTGGTGCCATAATAATCCTTCGGACTTGCGTGGTCTTGGTATCCATATCCTGCATACCCGAAGAGGGTGCCGATCGTCTGGTCTCCCACATACGTTCCTCTGACGGCTGTCCCGGAAGCCAAGGATCTGCGACCGGATGGAAGCGATTCGTGCCAGAGGGGAATATCGAAGGATCCGGTGATTGAGTGTCTTCGGTCGGTGTTGCTATATTTTTCGTTCGCGTTGGCTTGCACGGTGAAGGTGAACGGTCCTGGGGCATAGCGGTACAACAGGGCCCCCAAGGGAAGCGAGTCGGTAATGCTCCAGGCTGCACTGGCTCCAAGCGTATGCCTGCCAAGGATACTTCGCATCACTACCGAAGCCCCCGGAACAAATTCGGTGGGAATGTTGATGGGAAACGGCAGCCAGAGGTTGAACCGGAGCGTATCCGAGTAGGTTTCCATGGGGAGACGTTGAGTGGGGCCTTCCTGTGGCCGGCGTGTGTGCGGTGTCTGCTTGGCAATGGACTCGGCTTCCAATGCGGTGGAATCGACTGTTCGCAAGGCATATCCATTCGATGTGTAGGTTGAGTAGACCACCGAGTCTCCTACTGGAATTGCTCCGGTGATGCCGAGCGGATCGGTGAGCAGCAACGTGATGGTTCCACTCTCCCTATCCACCTCGTACAAAGACAATCTTTCGGAGAAGTCGCTTCCGACCCATAGGGTCTCGGGTGTGATGAAACGGGGCGAGTGCAATTCCGCATGTGCATGGGGCCACAGGAGGCGCGCGTGCTCCTGACCCTCAAGCACCACCAGGGTGGATTGTCCATCCACAATCTCGATGAACACCAATGCCGATCCGTCGGGGGCGAAATTCGGTTCATACACGCTGCCGTCAGGATTCTCATAGAGCACGGATGTGGAGCCATCCTCCATGTCGATCTCGACAAGACGATACCGGTCTTCGACAGATTCTATGGCAACCAGACGTTGTCCGTCAGGACTCACAGCCGGGTGCATCAATCGGGCTTCCGTAGTGATTCGGGAAAATACGTGGCTATCAAGGTCGACTCGATAGAGGTCGGAGTAACTGACCGGGGCCAATGGAGTGGATGCCTTGTGGTAGGGGTCGCCCCACAAGTATGCGATGAATGCCGTGGTGCCATCCCTGGTGACCGTTATCGCTCCTGGTGCATCTACAGGAATCCTGATCAGCTCCAAAAGGCTCTTGCCGTCGGGTGCATAGCGGGAAATCGCACCTCCGGTATCCAGTGTCCGGGTGAATCCGAGCAGTCCCCGGTCGGTTTGGTAGGGAAGATGGAAGTCTCCCACCGAATCGGGAGAAAATAGGAGCGGCGGCTTGGTGACAGTCGGCAAGGAATCCCATAATTCCTGCAATGCGTCGTCGAAGAGTTCGGCCGAAGTCCGGCCAGTGACCTTTTTCATCGCGGGGGAGATACCGAAGAATGGCCAGTTCGAGAATCTGCGGTTGATTTCACGGAAGGCCTCTTCCCCGTAGGTCCGTGCCAGATGGTCGACCATGATATACCCGGTACTGTAGACTCTTCCTCGTGGTGGAAAATTCGAGGAATATGCTCCTTGCGAAATACTCCACATGGATTGTTCAACCAGGGGCGCTTCGTAGGTGAGTTTGAAGGTAGGGGAATCTCCCCGACCACCCTCGGCCCGGGTCGATTCCATATAGGTGGTGATTCCTTCTATCCACCAGCCAGGCATGAGCGGGGAATTCATGGCAGGAACTTCGGGGCCGAATAGTGGGGTAAGGAATTTTGCCGGACCAACCGGAGCGGTCAAATGGAGATAGTGGGTGAGTTCATGGGTGAAAAGGGAGCGCAGCCAATCGCTGGTCCTTGAGCCGAGGAACCGGTTCGAGGGGCTGGTCAGGAACATGAATACCTTTGCGGGGAACGGACTGTAGTAGCCATTGGCCACCGAGGGTCTGCTGGTGAGCACTACCGGGATACGTCTCTTAGGGGTATGGTCGAGGACCTGTGCAATTTCTGCAAGGACCTGGTCGGAAAATCCTGCGATCCGCTGGGCAGCCCATTCGTCGTGGGCCTCGAAGATTATCTGGAAATTGTCGGTGAGGATCTGTTTGTGCCCGGTGTATGTGTCTTGTCCTGCTGACGCGAGCAGGGTGGATATCCCGAACGCGCAGGCAAAGATACATACCAGCCAGAAGATAAAGCGCCTTTTTATCATCCCTCTACAATAATTCCATTCTCGATCCCGTGCAAGTGATGCTCCACAAAATATTGCCAGATACTTGTACCTATGGTACGTTGTGGAGCATGGAAACTTCGACAATCCTATTCGCCTTCGGTCTAACGATTTTCGCAGGTATGGCAACCGGTGTCGGTTCGCTCATGTCATTCTTCTCCAAGAAATTCAATCCCAAATTCCTTGCCGGAGCCTTGGGCTTCTCGGCCGGGGTCATGATATATGTTGCGTTGATTGAGATTTTCTTCAAGGCGAAGGTTGCCTTGGAGGGGGCTCTTGGAGCAAAGCCCGGTTACTGGGCGACGACAGGAGCCTTCTTTGGAGGAATCGCGATCATCGCGCTTATAGACAAATTGATCCCATCGTACGAGAACCCCCATGAGATCCACAAGCAACCGGGTGGGAAGGTGTCGGCCAAGGATGCCGAGGATCCCAGGCTTCTGCGGATGGGGTTCTTCAGTGCCCTCGCGATCGCGATCCATAACTTTCCCGAAGGCCTGGCCACATTCATGGGAGCTCTTGCCGATCCCCGGTTGGGTATCAGTATAGCTGTGGCTATAGCTATCCACAACATCCCCGAAGGGGTTGCGGTTTCGGTTCCCATCTATTACGCAACCAAAAGTCGAAAAAAGGCCTTCTGGTTCTCCTTGCTCTCAGGGGTTTCGGAGCCGATCGGTGCGTTGCTGGGTTTCTTCCTGTTGCGCCAGTGGTTCAACGATGTCACCTTCGGTGTGGTCTTTGCCGCTGTAGCAGGAATAATGGTCTACATTTCGCTCGATGAACTGCTTCCTACTGCCGAGGAATATGGAGAACACCATGTGGCGATAGGTGGGGTGATAGCGGGAATGGTGGTCATGGCGTTGAGTCTGGTGTTGTTGGCGTAGCGGATTAGCGGGTTTCGGTTCGTTTTTTGCCGTCCGGGCTAATTGCCATGGCAGGATCGACGAATCTCATGCATGCCATGACGCCAATGAGGATCATGCACGCTGCGGCGCCGGCATATCCCATGATCTTGTATGAACCTGTGAAGGTGCTGCCGACGCTGAACAACCAAGGTCCGATCGCACTTCCGGCGACTAGGATAGACATGGCGAACCCGCTGATTGCGCCAAGATGTTTTCTACCGAACAACTTGGGCCATGTCACTACGCTGAGCATACTGAACATGCCGTTGGCGATACCATACGAAACCAACAAGGTGATATCCCCGAACTTTGTTCCCAGGATGGCCAGGGATGCGGACGTTGTGAACATTGCGGCACCGAAGGCAAGGAAAATTGCTTTGATCGGGAGCCGGTCGCTCAACCAGCTGCCGATAAATTGTGCGGCGACCGAGATGAACGAAATGGGCAGGAATATCTTGACGGCATCGGTGGCACCGATTCCAATCTCGCCATATATCGCGATAATATGGAAGGTGAAGGCGGTACCGAACAGCGTCCAGTATCCCAATGCGATTGCCATGATCCAGAATCTCAGTTGTTTTCGCGCCTCGCCCACGGTGAATTCCCGTTCGGAATCCATCTGCCGTTTCTGTTGGGCCAACGACAAGGGTGCCATTCCCTGTTCGACCGTCATGCCGCAGGACTCGGGATCGGATCTGAAGAAGACAAGCACGATCGGAAGGAAAATCCCGGTGAGCAGCAGTGCCAGGATGAACAGTGCGCCCATCCATCCCCATCGCCCGATAAGGGCATGCAACGGTTGGGGAGCATACGAGAAACCGAATGCAGTGACCACACCCATGAGCCCCACGACCAATCCCCGTCGCGGTCCGAACCACTTGGCCAACATGGTCCGAGAGACGATGGTGATCACTCCTTGGCCAAAAAACCGTATACCAAGGAATCCGAAGGCTGCGACGACTGATGCGATGATGAAGGCGGGTATGGCGACAATCGAGGCAAGGGAAGAGGCGATATGTCCCGAATAGGCGAGGAATACCAGAAACAGGCTAAGCAGGATTGTAGCGATCGCCCCGGTTGTCCGGGCCCCGGTACGATCGAGGAACATGCCCGCGAACGGAGTGAGCAGACTACTGATAAGTGTCCCGATCATATAGGCGCTCGATACGGCTACACGTGAGATTCCCAGAGCTTCGATCAGGTGGTCGGTGAAGGCTGAGACACCCATTGTCTGCCCGGGGATGCTTGCCAATATGCCGATCGAACTGACAACCAGGATTACCCAGCCATAATAGAATGGAAGGCGTGCGATTCGTGAGTTTGCATGTCTGGGCGATATCACATCGGCGATCGGTTCGGATTGCACCTGGGGCTCCTTGGCTGAGTCTCCGTATAGTGCCAGAATTGCCTGTGTTGTGCAACAGAGAGGGAAGTGCGATATGGTCTCACGGTACGTCATATCGCCACCGGATGTTGTCAATGACCATGACGGGTATTCGGTTTTTGTTTGCTATTTCGATGCTCCCGCGATACACTTTGTGCTAGAAGAGACTTGAATTGATATGGAGGGCTGTATGCGTGTGAAAATCGTTCTTATAGTCGGAATCATGGTGCTGGTTTGTGGTGGTGTCGTGCTGGCGGATACCCCCAGCGTGTTCGAAGCGGGTCTGTTGAACTATTATACGATCGGAGATATTGCGGATTCGGAGTTCTCCCGTTACACACCTGGTGTCAGAATGGCTTTCTATATCACCGATTGGTTCGGTTTGAACGGAGATGTCATTGTAAAGGAACCGTTCAGCGGAGACCTGGTGGGATACCAGTTCTTGCTTTCAACAACCATGGTATTCCGTTGGCCGTTGGGATTGTTCGAACCGTATCTTGGTATCGGACCGGCCTACTCGATAACGGTGGATAGCGGCGATTTCGACATGCCCCCACACATCCTCTATGGAGCCCGTCTAGGTTTCGACTTCAATATCACTCCCGTATTCTGCCTTGGAGTAGAGGCAAACCATATCATTCCCGATATTCCAAGCTTGGTGAACGGTACAGACGAATTCGATGCCATGGCCAATACCTATGTCGGACTTGCCCTGAAACTGAAACTATAACGGACGTTTTCCCGGAGGGTTCTTCTTCATGTACGCGTGTTCCTCGGCGACATCGTTGACAACATCGGCCAGCTTGTTCTCCAAGGAGCGCGCGGTGGTCATGGCGAATGCGATATCTTCCTGTGTCCCGAATTCCCTTTTGACAGCCCGCATGAGGGTGAAGACCTGTTCCTTGGTGAATCCATGCATGATGACGACTTTCTCTGGAGTATTTTCGTGTGTTTTATCTTCCATGTGGTCAAGGTAGCGGTTTTACCGCCGCAAGGCAAGCTGGGGAAGCCTACATGAGTCCGCTGTGGTACCCTGCCATATAGGAAATTTTCCGGGCCGTATCCTGCACAGCAGGTATCGTGTCCTCGATCTCACTTATGGACATGTAGTTCTCGAATGCCGATAGACTGATTGCGGCGATTATCCGACCGTCACGCCCACGAATCGGTGCGGCGTTGCAGTTGTCTTTGAGTATGTATTCGTTGCGGTCCCGGGCGATTTGGTCCGCCTTGACCTGTTTCAGTTCTTCCTTGAGTCTCGCGGGATCCGTGATGGTTCGGCTGGTGAAGCTTTTCAGCCCTTTCTTTGCGATGAGCTCGTCCAGTTGGGGTTCCGGCATTTCGCAGGTCAGGACCTTTCCCAGGCCCGTGCAATGGAATGGTAGGGCTTTGCCTGGTGTGAAGTAGGTGCGGGGGAGGCTCAAGCTGTCGATGCGGTCGACAACGAGAATCTCGTCAAGGTTGAATACACCCATATTGATATTCGATTTGGGATATTGGTTCCAAAGCAGTTCGAGGTATGGCATGGTGAGTTTTCTGATTTCCAGGGAGACCAATGCGTTGCGCGACAATTGCAGGGCTTTCAACGAGGTGGCATAATGCCCCGAATGGTCGTCCTTGACCATGTAGCCGGATGCGACTAGGCTAGCCAGAAGGCGAAATGCCATATTCGTGTTGATATCCAAGGACTCGCAGACATTCTGGATTGTCAGCGGATGCTCCGAGGCTGCGGCTAGGTCGAGAATCTGAAAACAGCGCATGACTGCTTTGATATTGTATTTGTCGGTGGTATCATTGGCTTCCATAGTTATAAATACTACATGATAAAATTGAAAAATCAAAGTAAAAAACAACAATATTTATAAGATTGTTGATTAATATTATATTTTCACATGTTTGGACATATTCCGTAATATTATGTGTAAACTCATGTATAACTTGCATGTGAGACAGTTTGAGACTCGTTTGGTAATTTTTTTTCAATTATAATGGTATTTGAATAATTTATATAAAATAAAATTCCATTATAAAAATACGTAAAAAAGATAAGAAAAATCAAATAAAGATTGACAGATGGATAAAGTGACCATATGCTATCACTTGCATGGGAACTGTCGATACACGTTCCCAGTGGAAGCTAGTTGACCGGAGGTGGGAATGAAGACCCCAATCATCGAATCCATGGCTGTGTATCCCGTTGCGGGCAGAGACTCCATGTTGTTGAATCTTAGTGGTGCCCACGCACCCTTCTTTACGAGAAACGTTGTGATCCTCACTGATAGCAGTGGAAATACCGGCATTGGTGAAGTACCTGGCGGACAAAAGATAACAGCCGCGCTTGAACAGGTCAAACCTTTGGTAATCGGTTCTTCGGTTGGAGCATACAAGAATACCTTGCTTGCCGTGCATGAAGCGCTGGCTGGAAAGGAAGAGGATGTGCGCGGAGCACAAACATTCGACCTCCGTACCGGCGTCCACGTTGTCACGGCGATCGAGGCTCCGCTGCTCGATTTGCTCGGCAAACACCTTGGTGTTCCTGTTGCCGCACTTCTCGGTGATGGGCAACGGCGTGACAGGGTCAAGATCCTTGGATACCTGTTCTATGTCGGGGATCGCAAGAAGACCGATTTACCGTATGTTTCCAATCTTGATTCTCCTGTCGATTGGTATCGGCTCAGACACGAGGAAGCAATGACCCCCGATGCTATCGTCGAGTTGGCACGGGCAAGCAAGGACCTCTATGGTTTCGACGATTTCAAGTTGAAAGGTGGAGTCCTGGAGGGAGCCGAAGAGATCAAGGCAATCAAGGCATTGAAGAAGGCCTATCCGTCCGCTCGGATCACCATCGATCCCAACGGGGCATGGAAATTGGCCGAGGCGGTCGAATTGTGCAAGGATCTGCATGATGTGCTCACCTATTGCGAGGATCCTTGTGGTGCCGAAGGTACCTTTTCAGGAAGGGAAGTCATGGCCGAGTTCAGGCGTGCAACCGGATTGCCGACCGCAACGAATATGATCGCCACCGACTGGCGGCAGATGGCTCACTCGATCATGCTGCAATCCGTCGATATCCCGTTGGCTGATCCCCATTTCTGGACAATGGAAGGATCGGTGCGGGTCGGACAGCTCTGCGAGACGTTCGGATTGTCATGGGGATCCCACTCGAACAACCATTTCGATATCTCCCTTGCAATGTTCAGCCACACCGCAGCAGCGGTTCCGGGGCGTTTGAATGCAATCGACACCCACTGGATTTGGCAGGAAGGGGACGAGCGTCTCTCGGTGGAACCGTTGAAGATCGAGGATGGCCATATAGCCATACCGAAGAAACCGGGTTTGGGAATCGAAGTCGATCTGGCACAGGTGGAGGCAGCCCATGCGTTGTACAACGAACATTGTCTCGGAGCCCGTGACGATGCTATGGGGATGCAATACCTGATTCCCGGGTGGAAGTTCGATCCGAAACGACCTTGTATGGTGCGATAAAATATAATAGCTTTATAAAAAATCAAATAATATTTGACATATATAAAATAGGATTATAAAATACGACAATTAATTAAGAAAATACCTAACCAAGTTTTGGTTGGTATACTATATGGAGGAAGAAAATGAAAAGATTACTCGTTTTACTCATGGTTCTTTTGTTGGCACTCTCATTTGTGGGCGCCCAGGGGAAGGAAGAGGCGGCACCTGCAAGTGGTGAACTCAATTGGCCTACAAAACCGATAAACCTTATCGTGCCTTATGCTGCCGGTGGAAACTCGGACTTCAACGCCCGTGCCATCGCAAAATATTTGCCAGCGATTCTCGGACAGCCGGTAGTCGTCACAAATGTGGCTGGAAGTGGTGGAACAATCGGTGCTTCGCAAGTAAAGGACGCCAAGGCGGACGGATATACGATTCTTGTTCACCAGCTTTCCCTTACCATCGCCGAGGCGGCTGGAATGGCTGACTACGGTATCGAGTCATTCGAAGTCGGTTCCGTGTTCTCCAATGCATCTCCCGAAGTCCTTCTTGCGGCTGCCGATGCTCCCTTCGATACAGTTGAAGAGCTCATCGCACTTTCCAAGAAGGAACCAGGCAAGTATAAGCTTACCGCGAACACCGGTGCTTCAACCATGTGGATCGCAATCGGTCTGCAGAATGCTGGTGCAAAGTTGAATATCGTTTCTTCCGGTGGTTCGGGCGAAAGACTCCAGCTCGTTCTTGGTGGACATGCCGATATCGTTCCACTCAACTACAGCCAGGTCAAGAGTTATCTCGATGACGGTACGCTGAAGGCTATCGGAAATGTGAGCAACAACAGGTCGGAACTCCTCCCCGAAGTGAAGACACTGAGGGAAAGTGGAATCGAAGCAGGATATGACTACCTCAACACCATGTTCTTCCCCAAGGGCACCGACCCGCGGATCGTCGAAAAGTTCTCCAACGCTGTTGGTGAAGTGATCAACAACAATGCTGCCTATCAGGCGGACATGGCCAAGGCATTCCAGCCACTCACATGGATGAATGTTGAGGATTCGACAGCCCATTGGTATAAGGAACGTGAAGAGCTGTTGGCAATCAGCGACATGCTTCAGGGCAAATAGACTGTAACCTGTATCAGGTGTATTTCCGCTGGCCTGGAGCTTTTGTTTTCAGGCCAGCTTACTGTATTTTGAATAGGAGAATAACTGAGATGACCAGTGATTCAAAAAAAGAGCTAGGGGTTGGAATCTTTTTCCTGGCTTTGTCTGTCGCTTATATGTTGGGAACTACCAGGATCTCGACATTCACACCATTCGGAAACAGGGGGCTCGATTCCCGTTCCGTACCTCAACTGATTGGATTTCTCGTATTTGTATTGAGTAGTGTCCATGTGATTCAAGTACTCATCCAAGTTAAGAAATCGAAGCAAGATTCGGTTGAACCGCTTGAAGGAAACAGGGACCAGGTGTGCGATACCGATGAGGTCATCTGTATCGAACCTCCCAAAGGCTCGATAATTGCCCGCATCGATACCGTTGTACCGGTGAAGTTGCTTCTATCCTTGCTGTATCTGGTTATCTACGTCGCCGCATATCAAGGGGTGGGCTTTGTCATTTCAAGTACCTTTTTCCTGTTGGCCGAATCTTTCCTCTTGGTGAAAAAGGAAGAACGGAAAAGGTGGACCGTGTTCATCATCCTCTATTCGATTGGAGCTTCAGCTTTGATCTATTTCATTTTTACAAAATACCTTTCATTGTTCCTTCCCAGTGGAATCTTAGGTTAGGAGAAAAATTATATGTTGGAAATGTTGATTTCAGGTTTTGCATCCGTCTTTACCGACCCGACGGGCATCATCATGATACTTTTCGGGGTTACCATAGGAATTATCTTCGGCGCCCTTCCAGGTCTCACCACAGTCGCAGGCTTGTCGATGTTCCTTCCCGTTACCTATGTGATGGCGAGCAATATTGGTTTGTCCATGCTAACGGCGATTTATATCGGGGGAATCTCCGGTGGTCTCATCTCGGCGATACTGCTGAATATTCCGGGAACGCCAGCCTCGATCGCAACGTGCTTCGATGGAGCGCCCATGGCGAAGAAGGGTCAGGCGGGAAAAGCTCTTGGTCTCGGAGTATTTGGCTCGCTTATCGGTACGATCATCGGAGTCCTTGTTATGGTCGTGCTTTCTCCGACACTTGCTATTTTCACTCTCAAGTTCGGTCCATGGGAATACTTCTCGGTCACCTTCTTCGCCCTTACCCTGATATCCACATTGACAGGGAAATCAGTTGTCAAGGGATTGCTGAGTGCTTTGTTCGGCATGATGGTCGCAACCATCGGGCTCTCTCCGATTGACAGTGCGAAAAGGTATACCTTCGGTTCTCTGCAACTTACCAGTGGGTTCCATCTCCTGATTGTCTTGGTAGGTCTCTACGCGATAAGCGAAGTCTTGTCGACGGCGGCGGCGAAACAGGAACAAGTAAAAGTCCTCGACTACAAGATGAAGGGACTTGGTTTCACTCGCAAGGATCTCAATGGGAATTGGATCAATTTGATCAGGAGTTCACTCATTGGTCTTGGGATTGGAATTTTACCCGGAATCGGCGGCTCGACAAGCAATATCATAGCATATTCGGTCGCAAAAAATTCGAGCAAGCATCCGGAGAAATTCGGTACGGGAATAGCAGACGGTATCTTGGCCAGCGAATCGAGCAACAATGCTTCTGTCGGTGGTGCCATGATCCCTCTGCTCACCCTCGGAATTCCCGGAGACGGCGCCACTGCCATCCTTCTTGGTGGCTTCATGCTCCACGGTATGCAGCCCGGTCCGTTGTTGTTCCAAACAAATGGGGATACGGTATACCATATCTTTGCATCGATGATCCTCGGTACCTTCTTCATGGCAATTCTCATGTGGGCAGGCATGCGCATGTTCGTGAAGATCCTCAAGGTTCCCACCCATATTCTTATACCACTCATCGTTGTCCTCTGCTCGATAGGAGCCTACGCCCTGAGCAACCGTGTTTTCGATATGTGGGGATTGATTCTTTTCGGTATTCTCGGGCTTGCCATGTCGAAATTCAAGATTCCCGTTCCGCCATTCATTCTTGGCTTTATTCTTGAAGGAGCACTCGAGACAAACCTCAGACGGGGACTCGAGTATTCCAATGGGAATGTCATGGATGTATTCACCCGTCCTATCAGTGCGGTTTTCCTCATCCTTACGGTACTGTCGCTTGGATCGACGATTATCAAGCAGATCAGGCATTCGGCGAAAGCTGCAGGGAAGGGGGCGCAATCGTGAACGGTAAAGAAACTTTTCCCGTCGTGACCGAAATGTTGGTTATTCCCGTTGCTGGAAATGATAGTATGCTTCTGTCCCTCAGTGGTGCCCATGCTCCGTTCTTTACCCGCAATATTGTGATCCTCAAGGATTCATCGGGACAGACTGGTCTTGGTGAAGTTCATGGTGGGGAGGCGATCACCAAGGCACTTGAGGAGTCGATACCCTTCGTTGTCGGCAAACAGATAAGTGAATACCGCTCGATATTACGGACACTTACCGAGCGCCACAACAACAGGTCAAAGAACAGTGAGGGCCTGCAAAACCTATCACTCGCAAATCTGAAGGATGTGGTGCACTCGGAGACCGCAATCGAAAGTGCTCTCCTTGATATGTGGGGAAAATTCCTCAATATGTCGGTATGTGATCTG
This sequence comes from Spirochaetae bacterium HGW-Spirochaetae-4, assembly GCA_002839335.1. GTDB lineage: Bacteria > Spirochaetota > Spirochaetia > Sphaerochaetales > Sphaerochaetaceae > UBA8525. The sequence continues at coordinate 3,254 of PGXU01000045.1, read as the reverse complement.
CTAGGTGATGGAAGACAACGGGACGATGTTGTCACACTCGGATACCTGTTCTACCAGGCCGATAAGCGGAAGACCGATCTCCACTATATCGATGAAAGCTCCAGTGACAACCCATGGTTCAGGGTAAGAAGAAATGAGGCGATGGATGCGAATGCTATCGTTGAACAGGCGCAGGCACTGAAGGAGTATTACGGATTCAAGGACTTCAAACTCAAGGGAGGGGTCTTGGAAGGGGAGAAGGAGATGCAGGCAGTAGAAGCGCTTGCAGCGAGGTTCCCCGATGCACGGATCAATATCGACCCGAATGGTGCTTGGAAACTGGACGAAGCGGTTGCACTCTGCAAAGGGAGCAGCCTTACCTATGCCGAAGATCCCTGTGGAACCGAGGCAGGGTATTCCGGAAGGGAAACCATGGCCGAGTTCAAGATGAGGACAGGTATTCCGACGGCAACCAATATGATAGCGACCGATTGGAGACAGTTTTACCATTCGATTGGCCAAAAGTCTGTTGATATAGTCCTCGCCGATCCCCATTTCTGGACAATGAGTGGCTCGGTGAGGATCGCTCAAGTCCTTAACGATTGGGGTATGACCTGGGGATCGCATTCAAATAATCATTTTGACATTTCCCTGGCGATCTTTGCCCACTGCGCAGCAGCCGCACCTGGAAATATCACGGCGATGGACACCCACTGGATATGGCAGGATGGTCAATATCTTACCAATAATCCACATCAAATAAAAAATGGGGCCATACACGTCTCGAAGGCACCAGGGCTTGGAATAGATATCAATATGGATGCGGTGATGAAAGCGCATGAGGTGTACACGAAACTTCCTTTCGGTGCAAGAAATGATGCGGTCGGTATGCAATATCTTATTCCCGGTTGGAAGTTCGACAGCAAGAAACCCTGTATGGTCAGATAATGAATTGAAGGAGTAATAGGTATGAAAATTGGATTTGTAGGATTGGGAATCATGGGCAAGCCAATGGCAAAGAATTTGTTGAAGGCCGGCCACGAAGTTGTGGCATTCGATATCATGGACGCAAACGTCGCCGAAGTCGTTGCCGCGGGAGCGGTTGCGGGCAGTTCGGCGGCCGATGTCGCGTCGCGGGTTCCCCTGGTGATCACCATGCTCCCCAACAGCCCGCACGTGAAGAGCGTGGTCATGGGCGAGAAGGGAATTTTGGATGGAGCGGCCGAGGGGACGATCCTGGTCGACATGAGCTCGATTGCCCCATTGGCGAGCCAGGAGGTCGAGAAAGCCTGTGCGGCCAAGGGTGTCCGTATGCTCGACGCACCGGTCTCCGGTGGCGAACCGAAGGCGATCGACGGGTCGCTGGCGATCATGGTCGGTGGGGACAAGGCCCTCTTCGAGGAAGTGAAGGATATCCTGTTGGTCATGGGAGCCACCGCGGTGCACTGCGGTGCGATCGGGGCGGGCAATACCACCAAATTGGCGAACCAGATCATAGTCGGGCTCAATATCGCCGCGGTAGCCGAGGCCTTCACCCTGGTGAGGAAGGCGGGCGTCGATCCCCAGCTGGTGTTCGAGGCGATCAAGGGCGGACTGGCCGGATCGACGGTCATGAACGCGAAGGTCCCCATGATGATCGAAGGGAACTTCAAGCCGGGCTTCAAGATCGATTTGCACATCAAGGATCTGGCGAATGCGCTGGACACCGCCCACACAGTGGGTTCCCCGCTTCCCCTGACCGCCGCGGTCCGGGAAATGATGGAGACGCTGCACGCGGATGGCAACGGGCAGGATGACCACAGCGGCCTGGCGAAGTACTACGCCAAGGTATCGGGCACGAAGATCGGCAAATAAGCAACGACGGAGGAACGACCATGGACACCGATTTCATCAAGGGTATCATCCCACCGATAGTCACTCCCTTCACCGACGACGAACGGCTCGACGAGACGGCGCTTCGGCGCCACATCGACTTCATGATCGATGGGGGTATCTCGGGCATCCTCGCCTTCGGCTCCAACGGGGAATTCTATATGCTCGACGAAGCCGAGATGGAGCAGACGCTCCGGGTCATCCTTGACCAGGTGGGCGGGAGGATTCCCGTGTACATGGGAGTTGGAGCGATCAGGACCAGCACCTGTGTGCGATTGGCGCGCATGGGGGTCCGTCTTGGGGCCGCGGGAGTTTCGGTCCTGCAACCGATGTTCCTCAAGCCCAGCGAAGACGAATTGCGCACACACCTCAGGACGATCACCCGGTCTGTTTCCGACACACCGGTGCTGCTGTATAACAATCCGGGACGCACCGGGTACGGAATCAGCCAAGACGTGGTGGAGGAGCTTGCCCACAGCGAGGCGAATCTGGTGGGCATGAAGGATTCGAGCGGGGATATGACCCAGACAATCGAGTTCATCCGCCGTAACGCCGATGTGGGTTTCCGGGTGATGTGCGGAAAGGATACACTGATCTACTCGGGCTTGAACGTGGGAGCTGTCGGTGCGGTGTGCTCGACGGCCAATTACCTGCCACATCTTGTTTGCTCGATCTACGAGAAGTATGTCGCGGGAGATCTGAAGGGAGCCTTGGAGGCCCAGTTCAAATTGAATCCGATCAGGCTGATGACCGACAGCTCGAGCTTTCCCGTGGCCACCAAGGATCTGGCGAATCTTGTCGGATCCAACGTAGGCAAGCCGATCCTTCCAAGCAAGATATCACCGCCAAAGCAAATGGAACGTTTGAGGAATGTGCTTGTCGAGGGCGGTTTCCCGGTGGTGGAGTAGTTCGACTACCCCAGCGATGGGTTACTTGCGAAGCGGCCGTTTCAATTGTAGAAACGGCCCTTCTTTGTATGCTATAAGGGAACGGATGAATACCCACGAAACATGCATCCCTTGTCTCTTGAAGCAGGTAGACCAGACGGCACGGCTGTTTGGGCTTTCCGACGCCTCAACCACAGAGATGAACGACCGGTTCCGATACTTACTCCAAGAATCCCACACTACCGGATCACCCCCTGAAATGGCTGTTTTCATCCAAGACCTCCTGGTGTCCTATACGGGGAACGCCGATCCGTATCTTGAGATAAAGCACAACAGCAACAGACAGGCCTTGGCTGTTGTGGAAGACTTGCGGGCAAGTGTGGAGGATTCCTCCAATCCCTTGAGAACGGCAGTGGCACTCGCATGTGCTGGAAATATCATCGACTACGGAGTATTTTCGAGTGGAATCGATGTCCGAAGGGAGATTGGAGCGATACTTGGGCGGGAACTGGCGGG
>PGXU01000044.1 GCA_002839335.1 Spirochaetae bacterium HGW-Spirochaetae-4 | reverse complement strand
TGGCCAACTTCCTCGGCCAACGGTTGGGCCCCGCCTCCAACAACTACAACCTGGTCGGTATGAACCTGCCGAGCAAATTCGACAATATCGCCATACCGTTCCTCAAGGATATTCCGATACTCGGAGCCTTCTTCGACGTGAGTGTGTTGACCTACGCGCTGTACATCATCATTCCTTTCAGTTGGTACTACATGTACAAGACCAAGTATGGCCTGGCAATACGGGCTGTCGGCGAATCGCCGAAGACCGCCACCGCCATGGGACTGTCCGTTCCCCGTCTGCGCTACCTCTACACCATAATCGGTGGCATGTTCGCCGGCTTGGGTGGAGCCTGCCTTTCGCTCTCCTTCACTCCAAGTTGGAACGATGGGATGACTGGAGGCAAAGGCTGGATTGTAATCGCATTGGTCATATTCGCCACTTGGAATCCGGGCAAGGCTGTCATAGGCACCCTGGTGTTCGGCGGTATCACTTCATTGCAGTTCAGTTTGCAGGCAGCAGGTGTGAAGATGGTCATACCAACACAATTCCTTGCATTCGCTCCCTATCTCATCACGTTCTTCACCTTGTCTGCCATGACGATTCTCAACCAGAACCGGAAGGGATCGTTCGCAGCTCCCTCCGCCTTGGGAACCTCGTTCGCCATCGACGACAAGTAATCCCACGTTCATACGCAAGCAAAAGGGGCTGTCGCAAAAGTCGCAAGACTCGAGCGGCAGCCTTTTAATTGTTCACTTCGCCTCGGATCCCTGGAGGGCAAGACCAAGACCGCCCACCGCCTCATGCAGGGCCGAACGGAGTGCGCGCTGGATCGCATCCTCCATTGTCATGGCCGTTTCCCGTTGCTCTTTTTGGTAGGAGACCAACACTTGCCGACCATCCTTGACCTGTACCGACAGGGTATACCTGACATTGGCATACGGTCCGTTGGCTTGTGGTACCGGTAGTACCGTATACTCGACAAGAACCGACGTGTTTCCAGCTTCCGGTGAATCCGACACCTCGAACCCATAGTCGGTGAACAACGAACCGAAGGCGCTGGACAATTGGCTCTTGGCCGAGGTGATTTGCTGTTCGGCCAACACATCCCCGGTGGATGCTACCCGTACATCCAAGCCTAGGGTGATGCCCTGGGCCAGCACATCCAATTCCCGTTCGATTGCCTGCAAGAGCGATGTCTTGGACGTACCTGTCAAGAGCCGCACCTGCTCGGACATCTGCTGGTGCCGCAGGACAGGTTTCAGCGCAGGCAACAATGAGAAGAAACGGACCACCGCGCTTTCTTCGCGGGCGGCGGCCATACGGATGCGCCCGACTTCCTGTTCGATCGCGGCCATATCCTTCTCGTACAACTGTGCGGTCTTTTTCCGATCGATAGCCACCCGTACCCAGACGATCGAATCCGGTGCGACCCATGTGTTGACCACCTGTCCTCCGACAATACGGTCCGTCTCGGTGGTCAGACTACCTTGGTCGACAAGCGAATCGGAATCGGTGAACGTCACCTCGCCACCCGTACTGGTTGCAGTGCTGGTCGTATAGTGGGAGACGGTCGATTCGACACGGGCATTGAACACCTGCGAGAGGCTCGAGAACGCCGCGTTCACCGCATTCTCACGGGTCGATCCCGTCCCGACCGCGCACAGGAACGTCTTTTCATCGTACCTGGAATCGTATAGGGAATTGACCCACCCGGGGGTCTTTCCGTCGATCCTGCCCGAACCGGCACACCCCACACCGAAGAGCACCACGGCCAAGACGAACCCGGCTGCGAGTATCGCAGGCATCGAAACCTTTCCCATTCTTCCTCTCTCTACAATGGACATACGCTCTCCCATAACCCGAGGTTCCCAGGGGCCACCTCAAGGCCTGTCAAATTCTGTTCATGGATTATCCTACCGCTACGGTCACGGTAGACTACGTGGGCATCATACGTTCCGACCGGCAGGTCCACACCCCCTACCCATGCCATGTCGGGATAAAAATGGGAAAGGCGGACATCGGCCTGCTCGCTGGCCTCGTTGAATATCCGCGAGGCGAACGAAAGCAGCGTTCCATAGAACTGGATGCTGTTGGCCTCTTCCCTGGTTTCGGCATTCGATGACATGACATCGGTTGTGGCATCGATTACCGCCGTGCCGGTCGACTTGAGCAGGGACCGGATCACCGTCTTCGATTCGATATAACTCCGCTTGAGCCGGAAAGCCTCCTGTGCCACCTTTCCGATATCCTCCATTGGCTCGAGGACAAACCGGGTCCCGTCGCTGAGGCGGACATCGATGGATGCTACACTGGTGGGCCGTTCCACCATGCTCGGCAGCGCGATCTTCACATAGTTTGCCGGAGACAACCAGAACCGCTCGACGACCTCCTCCTTGAAAGGAGCGAGGCCGGTGAACGCGACCAGATTGACCCGGACCTTCCCGTCCGTGGGTACCACGAGATCCTTGGCGACCGTTGCCGGAACCTTGAAGGGATAGATCACCGGTTGCTTGGCAAAAGCCTGCCGCACCTGATTGGCGGAGAACTGGGCTTGGGAAACTTCTCCGCTATCGCGGGCAAGCACCATGTGCAACCAGTTGCCCAAGGCACTGGAGGAGAACCGGATCGAAAGGTTGGCATCCACCTGGTACCCCGCCGACCTTCCCGCTGTGGTATCGACTGCCGCCATGAGTGTGTCGTACTTGTCCTGGAGCATCTGTTGCTTCTCGGAGAACCGGCGCAACTCGACCATCGCCGCATCGGGATCCCCCATATGGACATAGTTGAGAGCCTTGAAGACATTCGCATAGATATCCTCATAATCCTCACCCTGGTAGGCACGGGTATTGTCGTTGACCAGATAGCTGGCGACGTTCGCCGTGATACTTTCGGTGTAGGCTTCCCAGATGCGGCGCTCGGCTTCATCCAAGAACCTGTTCGAACTGTCCCATTGGTGCGCATAGTGGGCGAGCAGCCCCGCATCGAGGGCAAAGAGCAACCGTCCCTGCCGTTCGACATAGTGGGTCTCGAGGATCTTCAGCTCTTCATACGCCGCTTGAAAATCAGCATTCCGATGGTTGAGCGTCACCGTTTGCAACTGCAAGGCAGATGAGCATGAGAAGGTGGCGGCCATGACGGCAGCCACCAGGAGAGCCATTTGGATGCGATTGGTACGGCGGGACATCCACTACCTTTCCATTACCAGGTGTACTTGCTCTGTTGGATGAATTTCCTGACCATCTCTTCACCAACCCAGATCTTGCGACTGGTTTCGATATCGATCAACTCTGCGCTCACATAATAGGTGCGCACCGCTTTACCCGATACTTGGTCGACCACGGTCCTGACCGCTCCCTGAAGGATAAAATCGGCACCGATCTCCTTTCCAAGGGCCGCCGCGGTCTCTTCACTGGCGAAATACTGCTGCGATTCGCGTTCGTCATGCAACTCGTCGCGCATGGCGATATCCGCAACCATATCGACCTTCCCCGTATTGATCAGAGCCATCTCGAAACGTTTGGCGATGATCGCGGTATCGATATGCTCGCTGCTTCGATTCAGGATCGTACCGACGATCACCACGGGATTGTGTCCGTTGCGAAGCCTGAACTGGTCGATCCAGTTTGTCTTCATGCTCGAACCGACCAACGATTCCGCCACGATCTGGATGTCGGTATCATTCCAATTTCCGCTGAGATCGATCTCGGCATCCGCATCCAGCCGGGTGACTTTCACCGCGGAAGTGCATCCCCCGAGGACCAGCAGGAGGACCAGTATGATCATGGACAGCATAGCCGCCCTGAAAATGTTCTTCTTCACGTTATTTCCCTTCCTTTGCCAATTCCTGTTCCAGATATTCGATCAACAGTTCGGCTTTCTGGATTTCGGCATCCCGCTCCAACGCCGCACTCTGCTCCTTGTAGGCATCCTTCAAGTTCTTCACAGGAAACGATACCAGCACCCACACTCCACCGTCCGGTGCGGTCCAATGCTCCTCGACCTGTGCTCCCCGCAGGGAAATGTTGACAATCTGACGTGAGATGCTCTCCATCATTTCCAACGACTGTTCCCCACTGGTTCCCGAATCCTGGAAATAGTTCGTCAGCGCACCTTGCACCGTCGTGCTCGCCCAACGTGCGATACCATCCATGGCCATCGATTCGGCGCGCATGCGCGAGTTCTGCACATTCGAGAGCTTTCCGTATCCGACCGAGTAATAGGTCCGCCAGTGCGAGGGGGGATCGGTTGTCCATTTCGGAGAACCGTCGGAATTGGTCGTCGCACAGCCCAGTACGGTCAACAAGGCCAAGGCTATCAGGATTATCGCAAGTCTACTGTTGTGTTTCACTCGGTATCCTCCCATATAATTTCAATCGTACACACATACTATGCGATTTTCCCGTCGATTTCCACAGGTAATGGGCGAAAAACCCCTAGTTTCGGTACAACAGCATGATATATATGTTACATGGAGAACACCGGTTGCATCGGAAGGTAACGAACGGCATACTGGTCGCATGAAAACCAATGCCATGAGAATACTCGAGGCTACCGGGATACCATATGAAATCGTCACCTACGAGTGGGACGAGGACCATATCGACGCCCTGAGCGTAGCCGGACTTACGGGACTCGACCCGTTGCAAGTGGTAAAGACCCTGGTCACTCAGGCAACCGACCGCTCGATCCATATCTTTTGCATCCCCGCACCCTATGAATTCAGCATGAAAAAAGCTCGTGCCCTTGTCGGAACCGACTCCATAGAGATGGTCAAACAGCAACAATTGCGTCCGCTCACCGGGTATATCAGAGGAGGCGTCTCACCTTTGGGGATGCTCCGTCCCTATCCCCTCTATCTGGAGGAGACGATCCAGCTCATGGACCGTATCGCCGTCAGCGCAGGGCAACGGGGTTATCAACTGCTGCTCAAACCGGAAGATTTGCTGGATGCGGCACATGGTGTGTGGGCGGATCTGGTCTAGTGATCTGTAACAGCATAAACTTGTGGCTGAGCTTGGAGCGGATCGGACGGAGGGCAAGGACAAGGAAGCGAAGATATCAAGATATCTGAGCTGACACGAACGAAGCCCATCTGTTCGATAGGCCCAAGAAAAGTAAAGATTAGGATGTTACAGATCACTAGGTACCATATTCCGCAACAGGCATATGGTACAGTCTTCAAACAGGGACCTGCTTGCCTTTACCTGTTTGTGACGGTATGATGGCACACATGAAAGTTGTTATACTCGGAGCTGGCAAACGTGGCACGCTATTGGCGCGCCATTTGATTCAGGAGAAGCGTGACGTTGTCATTATCGACAACGATCCGAAGCGTGCGGCCGAAGTGCAGGGCAAGATGGACTGTATGGTCATTGTGGGTTCGGGAACCGACCCCGCCAAACTCAGGGAGGCCGAGGTCGAGAAAGCCGACCTGTTCGTAGCGGTCACTGACAGCGATGAGATCAATCTGGTCGCCTGTGGTATCGTGGAGAATATCAAAAGCGCGGTAACCACTGTCGCGGCTATCCGCAACCTCACCTATACGGGAAAAGACGGCTTGCCCGCCACAATCCTCGGCATCAACTATATCGTCAACCCCGAAGCCGAAGCGGCCAGGAGTATCCATGCGATCATCGACCGGGGAATCTTCAGCGATGTCATAACATTCGAACGGTCCAACCTGGTCCTCTATAACATCTATATCACGCCGAAATCACGCTTTGCCAATCAGAATATCGCGAATTGCCGGACGACCATCGGGACAGAGTTCGTCATCGCCGCGATAAACCGCGAGGACGAGGGAATCGTACCGTCGGGCAATACCATCGTATTCCCGGGCGATACCCTCTCCGTCGTCGCATCGGACAATGACAAGGAAGCGCTGTTCAAGCTCATAGGACAACATAGGATCAAGCCCAAGAAGATCGTGATCGTGGGTGGGAGCAAGATCGCCCGCTTCCTCCTACGCTCCTTCGAACCTTCCCAACACCGTTCGATCGTGTTGGTCGAACAGGACCCGGTTGTCTGCGAACAATTCGCCTCTCTGTTTCCCAACCTGCTGGTCGTACGCAGCGATATCACCGACGAGACGATCTTCGAGGACGAACGCCTGATTACCTACGATCTGTTGATCAGCCTCACCGACAATGACGAGTTGAACATCATCACCGCCAGCTACGCGAAGCGTGTCGGGATCAACTATGCCATCGCCTTGATCAAGAACAACAACAACTACATCCGCCTTGCGAGACACCTCGATATCGATTCGGTAATCAGCGTCAGCGAAGCCACCGTCGATTCACTGTTGAAATATATGCGCGGTGCACATGTATCGAGTGTACACTCGCTCTTCAACGGGCGGCTCGAAATCTTCGAATTCGTCATCAGTTCCGAAATGGCGGTCGCCGGCAAGAAGTTGAAGGACATAAACATGCGCAACAAGGGAATTATCGCCGGTATCACTACTTCGGATGGCCGCAATATTATTCCGAGCGGTGCCTATCGGATCGAAGTCGGCGATACGTTGCTCGTTTGCGCCGGACGCGAGGAACTGGGCTTTGTCCAAAAGATTTTCGCATAGCATACAGGGAAGATAAGAATGAACTGGAAACAAATCCTACGCCTTTCGGGCACCATGCAGAGCATTATCGGTCTATTCATGCTCATTCCTACGGTCATGGCCATGTATTACGGCGAGTGGGTTGCATTTCGGGCCTTTGTCGTCTCGCTGGTGATCATTGTCGTGTATGTCGCGACCATACTCACCATCGGCAAGTCGTGGAAGTCGCGTGGCCTCAATGTGCGCGATGTCTATCTGTTCGTCACCCTCACCTGGGTTGTCGCAAGTGCCTTGGGAGCGATCCCCCTCCACTTGACCCAAACGACCACGGACTATCCGAGTGCATACATGGAAATCATGAGCGGATTCACCACCACCGGCTTGACCACCCTTGCCGATATCGAAGCCGCTCCCCGCTCGATCTTGTTCTGGCGGTCGCTCACCCACTGGTTGGGGGGTATGGGAATCGTCGTGTTGTTCGTCGCCCTGCTACCCCTGGTTGGTGTGGAGGGCTTCCAACTGTTCGGGGCCGAAGCTGTCGGACCCACAAAAAGCAAGCTCACTCCGAAAATCAAGAACACCGCGCTGATCCTCTGGCTCATCTATGTGGGAGTCACCCTCATGGAGACAATCCTCCTGCTCGCCGGCGGCTTGAGTCTCTACGACTCGCTTACCGTGACATTCGGCTCGGTCGCAACCGGTGGGTTCGTCACCAGGAACGCCTCGGTCGGCTACTACAACAGCGCCTATGTGGATGTGGTCGTAACCATATTCATGGTGATGGCTGGAGTCAACTTCACCCTCTACTTCGCCCTCTTGCGCAAGAAATTCACCATGGTATGGCGCGACACGGAGTTGAGAGTCTACCTGACAATCTATTTCATCGCCACAGTGGTCACCACCATCAGCCTCACCTCAAGCGGCACCTACCAGTCCGTCGCCCAATCCCTCCGCTACGGCGCATTCCACACCGCTTCGATCATGACCACCACCGGATTCGCGACCGCGGACTACGGCACCTGGCCGGTCCTTACCCAAGCGATCCTGCTTATGCTCATGTTCATCGGTGGCTGTGCGGGGTCCACTGGCGGCGGTATGAAGGTGACCCGTCTGGTCACCATGTTCAAGTTGGGACGGCAAAATATCAGGTCGCTGCTGCATCCCAAGGGAATTTTCACCATACAATCGGAATCGGAGAAGATCGCATGGAAAACAGTGAATGCGATAGCTGGTTTTGTTGCGATCTACCTTGCATTGGTTTTGGCATCAACCCTTGTGGTAGCTTCGGCTGGCTTCGACCTGCTCACTTCGTTCGCCGCGGGCTTGATCTCTGTGGGAAACATCGGTCTCGGGCTTGAGGCGGTAGGCCCGGCGGGTGCGGGATTCGGTCCCATGCCCATATATGTGAAGTGGTTCCTTTCGCTGATGATGCTCGCCGGTCGTCTGGAAATCTATACCGTATTCGCCATCTTCACCAGGACCTTCTGGAGACGCTAGCGATCTGTACCATCCTAATCTTTGCTTTTCTTGGGCCTATCGAACACATGGACTGCGTTCGTGTCAGCTCAGATACCTTTCATATCTTCGCTTCCTTGTCCTTGCCCTTTGTCCGATCCGCTCCAAGCTCAGTCACAAGTTTATGTTGTTGCAGATCGCTAGGGGTCACACGACCCTGTTGTTGAAGTAGTGGCGTACCCGACGTAGCGTCAGGTTCAATGTGAGGAAGATCATGATGCACACGGCTACGATAAATACGCTCGAAGACCAGGAGAGTAGCCGTGGACTTGCGATTGTACGCAGATGGAAGAAATCTGCGGCGACCACACCCCAACAGACGACGAGAATCAAAGACATGACAGTATCGGTGATTGTCGGTTTGCCGAAACGGATGCGCAGCAACAAGAAGCTCGATGCCACCAAAGAGATACCGTAGGTCGGCAACGCTATGGTGACCGACCACGAGAGGGCATTGCCTGCCAATGCATCGATTGCCAACAAGTAGACGGCGACTGCGATTCCCGCCAATACGTATCCATAGATACGATTGCGCTTTTGTACTGTCCATGGGGCGACAGCTATGAGCCAGAACAGAACAATCGACAGGTTCGCATAGGCCGACCAGCCGACTTTCCGGTCGCTGATGTCGATAATGAAGAGCAACACGATCGTTATGGCCGCGAACCAGGTGGCCAGATGCTGGTAGGTCGGTTTGACAAAAAGCCCCACCAAAAGATACGACCCGCCCAATATCACGCAACCGATGGGTAGCCAAGGTGAGAATGAAGCGCCCAAAGCGAACGCGGTGATGATCAAGGTGATGACTGCGATCGCCATGAAAGCAATCACCAGTTCGATGACGCCTTTACGGTTCTTGTCGAGTTTCGGATGTTCAAATGGACCATCCGTGTTGTCGTTGGGAAACAACGGAATGCCCGGCTGCCCTATCACCTCGACAGGAGCTTGGACTTCCATGCTACATAGGGGACACTCGGTCGCACCGGATTCCAATTTCACTCCACAACGTACACAATATGCCATACTGTTCCTCACTGTTCCTTCACGTTCCGGTTGGTCGCCACTTCGACCGGAATCCCTTTTTGTACCAGCGCCGTCAATGCTTCACGCTCGAAGTCGGTCTTGGTGGCGTAGATGCTGGTAAAGTTCATGACCAGGTACCCGTTCGCGCCGATCGCGGCACAGGAGGTCTTGTTCGTCTTGCTCGGCGAGAGGTGGAAATCAAGACGCTCGACCACCTCCCGCATCCCCTCGGGGAATGTGACATTGCCGATATTGCTGATTGTCGTGCTGTAAATGTCATCACCATACGAATCGCTGAGAAGTTTCATCAACGGACGTTTGAACACATTGGGTGCATACCTGATCGCCGGGTGGCGTCGTCCGGCCACATTGCGGGAAACCTGCTTGCTCAACGATTTCACATTCACATTGCCCCGCAACTGGTGCACGACCTGGTCCAGGATTTCTTCGAACGAATAATGGCCCAACCGCACATCGATACCGATTACGACAAACAGGGTGAAATTCCGCAATGATCTCGATCCGAAGACCTTGCGGATATTCACCGGCACCGAGATTCGGACAGGCTTGTACCGTTTCGGATTTCCGACCATCTGCTCCTGGATCCGTTGCATCGCATCGAGCAGTTCCGCCACAAGGTATTCGGTGATCGTGACCTTGTGAACCGAGCTGATTCGCTTCAGGTCCTCGATCTTCATACGGGCGGAGATCACCTGGACGTTGTCGGACAAGCCATATTTGGACGGCATGTGCCAGGCACTCGATTCGAACCCGAAGACCGCTTTCAGAGGGGTGTAGAACCGTTCGAAGGAATCCTCCACCTCCTGGGGGTCCATGGGGGAATCGGGTAGGAACACCTGGGGGTCCTCACCGACCTGACGACCGGAAAGGCGCAGGTATTCGGCCACCAGCGACTTGAGGAACACCAGAGCTCCGGTCCCGTCGGTCACTGCATGGAATATCTCGATCGCGATCCGTTGCGAAGTATACAGCACCTTGAACAGATACCCGTTGGCTCCCCGTTTGCGATGCAGATATCCGCATGGATAGGCTACATCGGGATACACGGCGACCGGCTTGTGGTTCGGCATGAAATAATACCAATAGAACCCCTGGTGCAACGAGACGGCGAAATAGGGAAACCGGTCCAAGACATGTTCCAAGGCAGTCAACAGCCGTTCGGGTATCACCTTGACACTGAGGTCCATGGATAGTCGGAACATATGCGTGTTGTACCGGGCCACTGTCGGAGGGTAGATGATCGCGGAGTTGTCAAGCGGTAACAGCCCATCGCTGTGTTGGTCGTTCCTCATATCCGTATTCTAGTGCAATTCACCACCATGGGCAACGACCTGTCGCTTCAATCTGCCCTCCGGGGAGTCCGCTTGTAGAAAGGAGTCTTCACCAACCGGGCTTTCCGGCACTTGCCATGGATCCCAACCTCCACCGTATCGCCGAAGGATAGCCCGCAGTTGCGGTCTATAAGCACATAGCCGCAGAAAATACCCAAGGTGGGGCTTTTGGTCCCGCTGGTGACAAACCCGATATCCCTGCCTCCCAAGTATACACGGTACCCGTTGCGGGGAACCGAGGGATCGAGCATCTCGATACCTCTGAGCGAACGGGGAATACCCTGCAAATGCTGTTCCGAGAGGGCTTCTTTTCCGCAGAAATCGGATTTCTCCAATTTGACGAACACCCCGAGATTGGCTTCGAGGGGAGAGATTTCATCCGAGATCTCGTGCCCGTACAGTGGCAGCTTGGCTTCCAGCCGCAAGGTGTCGCGTGCACCGAGTCCACACGGCAACATACCGAATTCTTTCCCGGCTTCCAACAATGCCCGCCACAACCGGACAGCATGTTCGTTGTCACAATAGATTTCGAAACCATCCTCCCCGGTATATCCGTTGCGCGAAACCAAGCAACGCATGCCGGCGACCAGGGTGTCCGGGAAGAACCTGAAGAAGGTCAATTCCATGGCATCGGGACACACCTTGGCCAGGATCTGCTCGGCAAGTGGACCTTGCAGGGCAAGTTGGGTGGTGTGTGGGGAGAAATCGACGATTTCGATACCGGCATCCTTGGATGCGGCCTTGGGATTGTCCCGGGTGATCCATGCCAAATCCTTTTCGGTGTTCGCGGCGTTCATCACCACCCAATACTCGTCGGGACCGAGGCGGTAGACAATCAGATCATCGACAACCGTTCCGTTGGGATAGCACATGAGCGTATAGATGAGCTGGCCATCTTCCATATCAGCGACCGAATTGGTAACCAGGTAATCGAGGTATTCGCCGGCACCCGCTCCGGTGACCATGCATTCGCCCATGTGGGATATGTCGAACAAGCCCGCCTTTTGCCGGACCGCATGGTGTTCCGCAACGATTCCCGCGGCAAAGTGGACAGGCAACTCCCATCCCCCGAAATCGATCATCCTGATGCCCTCATAGGCTGCATACTCATCATGTAGTGGACTCTGGCGCATTCCTAGCCTCCTTGGCGACGGTGCTCCCCAGATTATACGGCCGATTTGCAGTGTTTGCAAACGAGAAAGCGTGCTAGAATACCACTATCATGGATAAGATTGCTGACGGTCTGTGTATTGTCACCACCGGGGGAACATTCGACAAGATCTACGACGAGATCCGAGGCGAGCTTACCTTTCGCCGGTCGCACCTTCCAAAGATCCTTAAGGCCGCTCGGTGTGCTGTTCCGGTCTCGGTCAAACGGCTATTGGCCTTGGACAGCCTCAATATGGAGGCATCACATCGCAAGAAGATTGCCGAGGCCTGCTCCAAACGACCTGAACGACGCATTATCGTCACCCATGGAACCGATACCATGGTGGAGACCGCACGCGTGGTCGCCGCGCGCAAACTTGACAAGGTGATCGTTTTCACCGGAGCCATGGTTCCGTTCGCCCTGGAGAATTCGGACGCAGTATTCAATCTGGGGTGCGCATTCACCGCGGTGCAACTGTTGGGCCCGGGTGTATACCTGTGCATGAGCGGCAAAGTGTTCGCCTACGACCAAGTCAGGAAAAACAGGGAGTTGGGGATTTTCGAGGGGTTCTCACTGCAAAGCACACCGGCTACCGCAGGGGCCGGGGATCCTGGAGTGAAAGGTATCAATACCCCAGGGCAAGCCCTGGAAAATGGAGGCTCGGCCTCCATTGCCGCCCCAAGGGGCGAGGCATGAATCCTTACGTTGCCTGCACTCGCTCGGGAGAGTGACCACTTCGTGGTCCCTTTCCCCTCGCTTCGTTTGGCAATCACCGCATAGCATCCCCAAGTGCCTCGAGCACCCGCTGCACCTTCAATGCATTCTCGTCATCCTTCGGCTGGTATTCGGTCACGGCACTCCCCACGATCGGGAACGCCTTTCCCAAATGTGCTATCTCCGCAAGAAGATCATCGAACCAGAACCCACCGGGAGTCGGGCAGGAGACCGCATCGAAATCCTTGGGATCGATCACATCGAGATCCAGATGCATATAGATGTGTTTGCGTCCGGTTTTTGCGACCACATTGCCCAACATGCTCGCACACTCGTGGCACATGGGGACGTTGGGGATGCCGTTGGCCACGATATATTGCCGCTCGGCATGGTCGAGTTCCCGCAATCCGGTGAACACCACCTGTCCTGGTTCCAATGTCGACGGGAGCATCTCCAACAATCCTGGAGCTCCCTCGCCCAACAGCAATCGCAACGGCATGCCATGGAACTTGTTGCTGGGGGAACTTTCGGGTGTATTGAGATCGGCGTGGGCATCCAGCCAAAGTACGGTCAAATCGCCATCATAGAGGCGGTTCAAGTAACTGATCGACGCGATATCGCTGGCACAATCGCCTCCGATGGTCAATATGCGCTGGGGCTTCGAAGCCTCGAGTGAGGCCAAAGCGCTTTTCAGGTGCTCGGCTATCTCGTACTCGTACCAGATACCTTCTTCCTTCTTGGCCACCGATTGCTCATGAACCGGAACCTGCACATCGATACGATCGGCTCCCAGCATCCTTGCGATTGCCTGGGCTCCGTGATATGGTCCTGTACCGGCCGCTGCCCCCTGCCATTGGGGAACGACCATGGTGAACACAGATGTCATCACAATACCTCCATGTGGCTTCGGGTCCAGTCTACCCCAATCGACCGACAGTGCAAACCACCTGAAGGGAATTTTTCGGAACCGATGTGGCCACAGCTTCACGATACCGAACGACCGTTGGCGGTAACGGTCGTCCAGGAAAGAACTTGTGGAAAGTATATGTGTGCAGGTGTCATTTTACCAGGAGTTTCTGTTCCTCGTAGGATTCGAGCGGGTAATGCTCCATGACATAGTCCATGTCCTTGTCCCCGCGTCCCGAAAGGTTCACCAGGATCGTTTCCTCTGGTTTCATCTTCGCCGCGACCTTGATCGCATACCCTATGGCATGCGCACTTTCCAGTGCGGGAATGATCCCTTCGAGCCGGCTCAGGTCGTAGAAGGCGACCAGCGCGTCGCGGTCTGTGGCGACCTCGTACTTGACCCGTTTGATGTCCTTGAGATAACAGTGCTGTGGTCCGACACCTGGATAATCGAGTCCACTCGCAATGGAATAGACAGGCAACGGTTCCCCCGACTTGTCCTGCAACAGATAGCAGGAGAATCCATGGATGATTCCCGGCGTACCATAGGTCATGGTCGCCGCGTTGTCACCGTCAGCCGGACCCCTTCCACCCGGTTCCACACCGATGATATCCACTTCGGGATCATCGAGGAACCCACTGAATATGCCGATTGCGTTGGAGCCGCCTCCGACACAAGCCACGACATGGTTGGGGAGGGAGCCGGTCATGTCCAGGAACTGCTGCCTGGCTTCGCGTCCCACGACACTCTGGAAATCGCGTACCATCATGGGAAACGGATGTGGTCCCACAACGGAACCGATCGCATACATGGTGGTCACGGGATCCTGCAAATAAGCCTCGAAAGCTGCATCGACAGCATCCTTGAGCGTACGGGTTCCCCGATTCACCGGAACTACCTTTGCTCCGAGCACCTGCATCCTGCGCACGTTCGGAGCCTGTTTGGCCACATCGACCTCACCCATGTAGATGTCGCATTCGAGCCCAAGCAAGGCTGCGGCGGTAGCCAACGCGACACCGTGTTGTCCGGCTCCGGTCTCTGCGATCACCTTCTTCTTCCCCATGCGCTTGGCGAGCAACACTTCACCCAAGCAGTGGTTTATCTTGTGGGCCCCGGTATGGTTGAGGTCTTCACGTTTCAGGTAGATCTTCGCTCCGCCGACAGCCTCGCTCAGCCGCTTGGCGTAGTAGACAGGCGATGGTCGCCCGCTGTAGGTCTGCTGGAGGTAGGTAAGCTCCTCGACAAATGCCGGATCATCCTTGATCTGCATGTACGAGTCGGTGATCTCCTGCATCACTCCGACGAGACTTGGTGGCAGGTAGGCCCCGCCGTAGTTGCCGAAAAAGCCCTTTTCATCGGGTTGCTGTGTATTCATCGATTTCTTTTCAGTTGTCTTTGCCATGATCGCGCTCCTGTAATATGGTATTCATTAGTGATCCCGGGGTCTTGAGAATCTTCGATCCCCGGGTAATCTTGCAGAGGCTGATGCCAAGACTGTTGGCGATCTCCCTCTGCGGCTTGCCGTCGTGCAACTCCTTCATAAGTCGCCACCGAAGCGCGAAATCATATTTCTCCCGTTGGGTGAACAACTCCTCGAAGAGCTTTTGCATCTCTTCGTATTTGCCGGTACGGGCAAAGATGTCTATCAATTCATGCAGGTCGTCCATCGGTTCCTCCCATCGGGTGTTGGATGGAACGTTACTATAAATAGAAACAATTGTCAACACCATTCGACCGACAAAAAAGTACTTCCCAATCCATACCAATCGCGGCATACTTGGGGGGAGGGGGAAAATCCCATGGCAGATAGGAAAGAAATCAGCGCGGCCACACGAGCGATCCTGCTCAAGATGCAGATCAACGAACTTACCGAGAGCATCGTCTATACGAAGGTCGCCAAGCAGGTCTCCGACGAACACAACAGCAAGGTGTTGCTGAAAATCGCCGCGGAGGAGCAACGGCATGCCGAGATTTGGAAAGGCTACACCAAGGTCGTTGCCAAACCCAAGCTGCTGCGGACCATCTGGTTTCCCCTGCTGGCCAGGATCTTCGGGTTCACTTTCGCACTCAAGCTGATGGAACGGGGAGAAGGCAACGCCAGCGAAATCTATGCGACCTTCGCATCCGAAGTCCCCGAAGCCGAGAAAATCGCAAAGGATGAAGACCGCCACGAGCAGGAATTGCTGGCCATGTTGGACGAGGAACGCTTGCAGTATGTGGGTTCCATGGTCCTGGGACTCAGCGATGCCTTGGTCGAGCTCTCGGGCACGCTCGCAGGTCTCACCTTCGCCATGCAGAATACCCGCCTGATCGCGCTCTCGGGCTTGATCACCGGAATCTCCGCGACCCTTTCCATGGCAAGCAGCGAATACCTCTCCTCGCGGTCCGAGGGAAATACGAATGCCTTCAAATCGGGACTGTATACCGGAGTCGTCTATCTCGCGACAGTCGCATTCCTCGTGCTACCGTACCTGTTGTTGCCCAATACCGCATTCATGCTGGCCCTTGGTATCATGCTGGGGACTGTGGTCCTGATTATCCTCGTGTTCACCTATTACATATCGGTTGCCAAGGATGTGCCGTTCCTCAAGCGCTTCGGTGAGATGGCGACGATCAGCCTTTCGGTGGCCGCACTCTCGTTTGTCATAGGTATCATCGTGAAGAAGACGCTGGGAATAGAGATATAGCGTATCGGTCAGATCACGTGCAAACCATCCAACGCGGCATCGGTATGTCCGATGACCGCGGCCCCGATTCCCTGCGCTTTCAGGGCTTCGACCACTTGGCCGGCGATTCGATTCGGAACGGAGGCAAGCAACCCACCCGAAGTCTGCGGATCGAAAAGCACAAACCCCATCGTCTCCTCCAGGTGCCCGAAGCCTCCGACGAAGCGCGCACGGTAGTCGATGTTCGTATATGCTCCAGCCGGGATAAGGCCCATTTCGGCATAAGCTGTCGCGTTTCCGATAATCGGCACCAATTTCGAATCGATACGAGCCCCAACAGCATTGTCCGTCGCCATCTCGCAGGCATGCCCAAGCAACCCGAAACCGGTCACATCGGTACATGCTGAGACGGGGAAACGGGAAAAGACCTGTGCCGCGTCCTTGTTTAGCCGTTGCATCGAAGCCAGTGCGGCCCGTTCCTCCTCCACAGATGCAATCCCAGCCCGAGCTGCGGTGTTCACCAGCCCTACCCCGATCGGTTTGGTAAGGATCAGCGACTCGCCGTCCCGCCACGTGTTGTTGGCCAGGACCCTATCGGGATGGACCGTTCCATTCACACAAAAGCCGAATTTCACCTCGGAATCCCGTACCGTGTGTCCGCCAACCAAGGCTGTCCCGGCTTCTGCCATGGCATCCAACGCTCCCTCCATCATGGTCCGCAAATACTGGATATCGAGCAATTCCTCGGGGAAACAGACCACACTCACGGCGGTAATGGGCACAGCACCCATGGCATACACATCGCTGAGGGCATTCGCAGCCGCGATCCTGCCGAAGATCCACGGGTCGTCGCATACCGGTGGAAAGAAGTCGATCGTCTGCACAAGTGCCAGATCGTCGGTCAACCTATAGACCCCACAATCCTCCGCATGGGAAAAATCGCTGATGAGGTTGGGATATACCGGTTGCCTCAAATCGCAGAGGGCTTTGTCGAGCAACGCCGGACCCAGTTTGGCTCCACATCCGGCGAATCGGGAAAATTGGGTCAAACGGATTGTATCGTCACCCATCAAAGGCCTCCTTCACTGCGTGCAACGTAATCTCGATCTCCTCTTCGGTGGTACTTGGACCGACCGAAAATCTGACGGCTCCCCCATGGCTTGTGGTTTCGAGGAACCGGTGGGCCCATGGAGCACAGTGGTATCCGCCACGGACGGCGATATCCTTCGCATACAAGTGTTGGGTCAAAGTACTGATCGTTCCCTCCCGTACTGTCACCGACACCAAGCCCACCCGTCCCTCCTGGGGACTGAGCAATCGCAACTGCTCCATGGTTTGCAAGCCGCTGTACAGGATATCGCCCATGCGCTTGCGATGTGCCTGCAGGTGTTCATCATGTTCCGCAACAACCCCGATCGCCGCCACTGAACCTGCTATGGCATGGATCGCGGGTGTTCCGCTCTCATACCGGTCGGGAAGTGTTTCCGGTTGCAACTCCGAATCGGAACGGCTGCCCGTCCCGCCAAACATCAAGGGCCTGGGAGCGAAGGATCCATACAACGCCATGACCCCAACCCCGGCAGGACCCAACAATCCCTTGTGCACCGAAAAGCACAGGGCACCGTGCGCATCATCCGGCATGGGAGGAAGCCCGCACTCGCCGATAGCCTGCGCACCGTCTATCACAAAAGGTATCTTCCGACGGGTACACGCTGCGACCATGGTTGTGACATCGTTGATGGCTCCGGTCACATTTCCTGCGGCCGTGAAGACTGCCAGACTGATAGGAAGTGTTGCCAACTTCCGGGAAAAATCATCGACGTCCACCCTCCCGAACGCATCGCACGCACAAGACTCCACCTGCACTCCCCGTTGGACCAGCTGATGCAGCACACGGGCAACCGCATTGTGCTCCATCGGTGTGGTGAGGACGGTATCCCCAGTGTCCAGGGAACCGAACAGAGCGATATTCAAGGCCTCGGTCGCATTATGGGTAACAATTGTCTTCTCCAAGTCTGTAGGAGGCATGATCCGCTGCAAGGCTTGGCGGCAATCGTAGAGGATCCGCGCGGCGGCCATGGCAGGCCGGTGCGCCGAACGACCCACATTCCCCACGGGTTGTTCGATCGACTGTCGTATGGCGTCGGCGACCAGAGGCGCCTTGGGCCAGCTGGTGGCGGCATTGTCCAGGTATATCATCGTCTTGCACCACGGTGTTCAGGAAAACAACCGGTTCGCATGGAATGCATCGATCGCCTCCAGGACAGCGCCTCCGATTGCGCGGGCCTTGTCCGAGACACTTTCGCAATGTTCGACAATCCCACGGGGATCTATATCGGCAATCTTGAATCCCTTGGGAACCTGCAAGCCATCGTGCAACAGTCCCCGCAAGACACCATCGATCGTTGCCGGAACATCGAAATCCCCGATCCTACAGACTACCTGCCCTTTGGCAACCAGATCGCCGATCGAAGCTACCGCCTTGAACGCTCCCGCTTGCGGGGCATGGATTACCCGCTCGGCGCCAAATCCACCGATTGTTCCCGGCACACCGGTATTATCGGCGGCTCTTCCGACCGTGAGGATCCTGCCCAGATCGTGCCCACGCTGTGTCTCGACCACCACATGGCAATCCTCCCCAGCGGTGAAGCCGGGTCCAAGCGCCACGACAAGGGGTGCCATGTCACGGGATGTTCCCATGTTGCGTTTGGCTATGATGGCATCCACCACAACCGCAGGACGCATCGATTGGATAGACGCTCCCTGTGCATCGCACAACAGGGCAACTTCGCCCGCATCCATGATCGATTTCGCCTGCCGGTCGGACGATGCCTTCCTGCATACGATTCCCTCGACGGTCGCAGTCTGGTTGTAGACTGCCTCCGAGAATGCCACAGTCCTGCGGATAGTGGTCGGCTGGTCGGTCTCCAGCGCCAGGACACGGTATCCTCCCCGGTGCAGCCGGCAGATCACCCCGGTCGCCAGATCTCCGGCTCCCCGGACTATCACCAGGTTCTCGGCTTTGCGACTGAGTGGACGCCCATCGGTGTTGTTGAGCACCATCATGATCTCGGCGACCACGCCGACAGCGATCTGTTCAGGGGTCTCGGATCCGATGTCGAGTCCGATAGGGCTATGGAACCGCTGCAATGCCTCGGGGGCGACGCCCCTCTCGTCCCGAAGGTATCGTCTGAAGCCGTTGACTTTGGTACGGCTTCCCAACATGCCGATATACCGTGCGGGTGAGCCGATCACACGTTCCAGCACCTGCTTGTCCAGATTATGCGTGGCGATGACCAGGGCGCAATCGCTATCTATTTGCAACGTGGAAAGTGCTTCGTCCACGGTGGCCCCGACATGGAATGCGCTGACCCACGGGAACCGCTGTTGCGTGGCGAATTCAGCGCGGGTCTCGGCCAATTCGATATAAAAGGAACACCCGGCGGCCAACCGGGCGATCTCCAGGTTCACATGCCCGCCTCCGATAAGGATCAGCCGCGACGAGGGTGCGATCACTTCGATGAACATCTCGACGGCCCCTCCACAGTTGTGGCCTTCCGCCACCGAGAGGGACATGTTCATGCTTTCGCTGCGCCGCTCTTCTATCAAGGACTGTGCCCGCTGGATCGCCGCATGCTCCGAGGCTCCACCTCCAACCGTGCCGAATGTGGTTGCGTCGGCCAATACTATCATCCTGGCTTGGCTGCGAGGGGTGGAACCTTCGCTTTTGGTGATGGTCACGAGAGCGAATGCGATATTCTTGCGTTCCAGTTCGGCAGCCTTCTCAAACAGATTCACGATATGCTCCTTCCGGGTATGGATTCCCCGCTACGCGTCTATGGTGCTCCATGCGGTCCAGGTGCCAGCTACCGCATACGATATCGAACGGTTTGCCCTGCCACCGTTCAGCCAGGGTTGCCATAACCAACTCGGCTTCTTCCGATGAAATGGTGTCGCTTTGGTTGCAAAATACGATTGTAGGCAACGTTGCGCTGCCCTTCAGCAGCCCCTCGGGATGCTCCAACAGCAAACGGTACATGTGTGCTTTCACCATCGTTCCTTCGTACCGGGTCAGAAGACGGAACCGGTTTGCAAGGTACATGACCTGTTCGTCCAGAAAATGGCCGAAAGGACTCAACCCGACAACGGCAATAACGAGTTCTGTTATGTCAGGTATAACAGGATCCCGCTGGGTATGGATCTTCAACGGCAAACCGCGGGCTCCATCACCTTCGATCAGGATCCGATCGAATGTACCGGCTACCGTGGCAATCGTTTCCATTGGAGGGGCGGCAAGCTTATCGCCGGACTCGACTCCGAACAGAACTACCTGTCCGCTAGTCGGTTCAGGAAAGCCGCATCCGTCAAACGTATAGGGTACGAACTGTTCGAACGGATATGCATGTACCTCAGGATGCGCCATACGGGTACTGGTTGTAACCAGGACGCTCTGCCCCCGGTCTGCCCATAACCGTGCCAACTGTTCCACAGTGGTGGTTTTTCCACCACTTCCTGTGACAGTGAGGCAACGGGGAATGGACCCGCCGCTCTTCGAGATGACAGTATCAAGCGCCGCGGCAAGTCTTTTTGCGGAGATCGGGGTTGGAAATGCCATGCAACGAGTCTACCACCCTGCCATTATACAGTCAATAATATAACGGGCTTGCAAACATTTCCCAATTACCCGATTCACGTGTATACTGAAGGAGGGAGGGCGTATGCGATATCTGAGTTTGCAACCTATACCGGTGCCTGTTTCGAAGATTGCGTTGGGCAGCACCTACTTCGGCACCACGATTCCCGAAAAGACCGTCATGGCCATGTTGGATGCCTTCGCAACAGCAAACGGCACGGTCCTCGATACGGCACGCGTCTATGGCCAGGAATATGCCGGTGGACCCAGTCCGAGCGAACTGGTGATCGGCAAGTGGCTTTCGGAAACGGGCATGCGCAACCGCATGGTGCTTGCGACCAAGGGAATGCATCCCAGTGGCGATGGCAAAAGCCGATTCACCTACCGGGACCTCATGCATGATATCGAAATGAGCCAACAATCGCTGGGCAGCGAGACGTTCGACATCTGGTTCCTCCACCGGGATGATCCGCAGGTTCCAGTCGATGAGATCATGGGCATGATGGCTCCATTGGTACAATCGGGCATCATTCGGATCCTCGGTGCATCCAATTGGACCACCAGCCGGATCGAAGCCGCCAACACCTATGCCAAGACCCATGGGCTCCCGACATTCGCCACCAGCGAGATACAGTGGAGTCTTGCCAGCAGTACCCCCGAAAGCTGGAACGACCCGTCCTTGGTGTGCATGGACAGCAATTCGTTGGCCTGGTACAGGAAGAAGCAGATGCCCATATTCGCCTTCAGTTCCCAATCGAAAGGATTCTTCAGCAAAGCCATAGCCCATGGACTGGCAGGATTGAACGAGAAGAGCCGCTCAAGGTTCCTGAATCCCGACAATGAAGCGAAGATCGAACGGGTACGCACCATCTCGGAAAATACCGGCTTGAGTCCTGCGGCGATAGCCACCGGCTACATCACAAACGAACACCCCTCCTCGGTGGCGATTGTCGGTTGTTCATCGGTCGGACAACTGGAAGACACCCTCACCGGTGCCGACGTGCTGCTCAGTCCTTCCCAATTGGACTATCTGTCGGGGCAGCGGTAATATGCAACATGAAGTCACCGACCGTCAGGATCTTCTCGATGTAAAAGGGCGGATAATCGAAGAAGGATGGGCACGCAATGCGGTATGGAAATATGATCGGCGCATGATCAAGGCATCGGCCTTGAGGATAAAGGAATGGGACTACTATTCGGTCATGTCGCACGAACATCGTTTCAGTGTATGCGTCACCTTCAGTGATCTCGGATTTGCCGCACTGTTTGCCATAGCGTTCATCGATATGGCTTCGGGAAAGGTTTCCCAGATCGACACCATCCAACCCTTGAGCTTGGGGAGACTCGGCCTGCCGGCAAGTTCCGGAGACCACTCTGTCGCATGGGCCAACAAGAAGCTGCGTATCGCATTCAGCCGCAAGGAGGAGAGGCGAAGGTTGCTTTTCGCCGCACCCCAATTGGAACTCCCCGATGGACGGGTCGGTATCGATGCCGACCTCACCCTGGTCCAACCGCCAAACTCGGAGAGCCTGAATATCGCTACCTCATGGAAGGAGAAGCGGACGGCATTCTACCTGAACGAGAAGGTCAACTGCCTTGCTGTCAGCGGAACCGTCCGGTTGGGCAATGATCTGGTTACCCTTGGACCACACGAATCGTTTGGCGTCCTCGACTGGGGTCGGGGCCGGTGGACCTATGTGAACCGTTGGTATTGGGCTTCGGCATCGGGAATGTTGGACGATGTCAGCTTCGGTTTCAACCTCGGCTATGGATTCAGCGACCGCAGCTGTGCCAGCGAGAATGCGATAATCTACGACCGTCGGATACACAAGTTGGATGAAGTGGTCTTCACTATCCCACCATCGAGCTACACCGATCCGTGGACCATAACCAGCAACGACAACCGCTTCGAGATGACATTCAAACCGATTGTCGACCGTACATCCGACATCAACCTCCTGCTGGTCAAATCGATCCAACACCAAGTCTTCGGTTATTTCACCGGAACCGCCGTATTGGATGACGGGACAAAGTTGGAGATCAAGGACTTTCCTGGTTTTGCCGAGGATGTGTTCAACCGGTATTGAGTTTGGATCAGCCTGGTGGTCTGTAAAGCTTAAGACTTGTCAGTTGACTTCGAGTGGAA
This sequence comes from Spirochaetae bacterium HGW-Spirochaetae-4, assembly GCA_002839335.1. Classification (GTDB taxonomy): domain Bacteria; phylum Spirochaetota; class Spirochaetia; order Sphaerochaetales; family Sphaerochaetaceae; genus UBA8525. The sequence continues at coordinate 4,488 of PGXU01000044.1, read as the reverse complement.
GCGGAGAGTGGCTAGGCCAAGGAGAAGAGGATATGATAGGTACCATAGGGCACCTCACGTTGCCTGCACTCGCTCGGGAGAGTGGACCACTTCATGGTCCCTTTCCATTCGCTCCGTTTGGCAATAAAGGATTAAAGTTTACAGACCACTCGTCAGGTACCAGGTCTCTGTTCGATCTCCAACACCACATCCTTGCTCTCGGCCAGGGAGCGCATGCGGACAATTCTATTCTCGATCGCCTTGGGCGAGCAATTGAACCGTTCGGACAACTCCCGTATCGAAGTACCCTTGCACCACTCGAACAGCAGGTCCATCTCGTCGATATCGTGTCGTTGCAAATGCCAATTGCGGGTGAAATAGGTCTCGCTGAAAGTCTTGCCGCAAGTGGAGCACCGGTATCTCCGCACCCGTCGGTCAGGATCGTTCGGACAGGTATAGTATCCATGGGGACGATACCATCGTTTTTTTTCGGCATATTCGGGAATGTGGTAACGGCATTCCGGATTGGGACAGGTCTTTGTTCTCGTGTTCAGCATGGAAAAGCACCTCCTATACCAACAATTACCGCAGCAGTATCCATTCTGCTTCAATATTTCAAAAAAAATCGCATCATCAGGTGACAATGATTGACACGCCTTGAACAAACGCCAACTATCGTATAGAGTTACTGTAGTTCTGCAATGATTCGACCTCCCAGAACATAATGTAGATGTTACATACCGTAGTATCCTGCCTGCCCAGCTCGCCTGAGATACATCCATATTTAGGAGACCCATGCAACAGTTAGAGAAATTTTCAGCTCTCGGTCTAACAGACCGAACTATTGACGCCCTCATAGCAAAAGGCTTTGAGGAGCCCACCGCCATCCAGGCAGCTTGTATTCCACTACTTTTGAAAGAACAAGTCGACGTTGTCGGAAGAGCCCAGACCGGAACCGGTAAGACAGCCGCTTTCGGACTACCCATATTGGAAATCGTAGAACCGGAATTGCAATCGGTTCAAGCGCTGATCCTCTCTCCCACGAGAGAACTCGCAGTGCAGGTCGGTGCCGAAATCGAATCCTTGCAAGGCGACCGACACCTGCAGATACTGCCGGTATACGGTGGGTCCTCCATGGACCTCCAGATCCGTCGTCTACGCAGGGGTGTGCACGTTGTTGCCGGAACCCCCGGACGTGTGCTCGACCATATCAGACGAGGTACCCTCGATCTTTCGGCATTGAAATTCGTGGTGCTCGATGAAGCCGATGAAATCCTGAACATGGGATTCATCGAAGACGTCGAATCGATCCTCGAACAGACACCCAAGGAAAAACGGATGCTGCTGTTCAGCGCCACCATGCCGAAACCTATCCTCAAACTCGCCGAACGGTTCATGCACGATTACCGTCTGGTGGAAGCGACGCAGGATGGCGGAACTCCGGTATTGACCGACCAGCACTTCTACGAAGTCAGGGAAGGAGACAAGATCGAATTGCTCTGTCGCCTGATCGATATTGCCCCCGCATTCTATGGTCTGGTATTTTGCCGAACGAAGATGCAGAGCGATGAAGTCTGCAGGATGCTGATCGACCGCGCGTACAACGCCGAGGCAATCCATGGTGATTTGGCCCAGAAGCAACGTGAGTTGATCCTCCACAAGTTCAGGGAAAAACGGATCACCATTCTCGTCGCCACCGATGTCGCTGCCCGGGGCATCGACGTCCAGGACCTCACCCACGTGATCAACTATACGATTCCTCAGAATCCAGAGACCTATATCCACCGTATCGGCCGTACCGGTCGTGCCGGCAAATTGGGAACAGCGATCACTTTCGTGACCCCCAGCGAATCGCGGAGATTCACCTACATACGACGTGCAGTCAAAAGCGAAGTCGTGCAGGAACGGATTCCCGATATCGAAACCGTGGTGGCCATCAAACGTGAGCGCATCATCAACGGTATCGCCGACAGCATAACCGCCGATACCTACGACGACTACAGCGCGATGGCCCAAGACCTGATCGAGATCCATGAACCGAAAGCGATCGTAGCCGCATTGCTTGAACGCCACTATGGCAGCCAACTCAATGAACGGGCATACAAGCATATCACCCAGGCGGAAGACCGTGGCCGAAACCGGCGGGAGCAAGGTGCTCCACGTGAACGGGACGACCGGTATGCCCGCAGGGACGACTGGGACCGCCGTCGCGACGACTACAACGATGGTCGACGCCCCGGTGCATCCGATGAAATCAGGCTGTTCATTGCGAAAGGCCGTTCATCGGGTATGACCAAGCGGTTGTTGGTCGATTACATCAAGGAACATGCACAGGTGACCGACCATGAAATCGATGGTGTGCAGGTCATGGAAGATTTCTCCTTCGTGACAGCTCCCGAAGCGGCCGCGCAGTTGATTCTCCAATCCTTCTCCTTCATGGAAAACGACGGCAAACCGATCGTGACCAAAGCCCGTCCGGACAATCCGAACGGAAGGCATTTGGCCGGTAGGCATCGCAGCGACCGCAACGACCGCAACGATCGGTATGAACGGCCGTCTGATGGTCGACGGGAACCGTATCGTGACAGTGCCAGCGCACGGCCGGTACGGGATGACCGCGGCTATGCCCGCGACGACCGCCAGGGACGACCTGAACGCCCCGAACAATTCGATCGTCGTGACCGCTACTCGTATCCAACCGACAGGCAAGTCCCATCGTATGCGAAGAAAGGTTCGAAGAACCGCTTCAAATCGGGCGGATTCAAGAAGAGTCCATACAAAGGCCGATAGGTAAAAAACAAATAATTCGATGAAACAGGGCAGTTTTCAAGCTTCACTTGGAAACTGCCTTAAAATTGAGTATTATTACCTTGCGGTTGTTGCTTTGGATATGACCGCAAGGGATGCAAGTTTTGGAACGTTTGGTAGTCGGGCAATTCAGTGAATCATTTCCTCCCCTCATGGATGGCGTCGGATTTGTCGTAAAGAATTATAGTGAGCTCTTGCTGAACAAAAAACATCAAGTCTATGCGATAGTCTCCGGTTCCGTGGCGGAAGAGGGATACGAATACGACCGCAACCACGGTATAGACTATACCATCCGCTCGACCATGGTGCCGCTGCCTGGAATCAGTCCCTACGGGATTGTGGTCAAGAACATGGAATTCCGCAAGGAAGTCCGTGAAATCGAATTCGATATCCTCCACACCCATGCCCCCTTCTTCCTCGGACGATTTGCCGAACAATTGAACCGGCACAAGCAAATCCCACTGATCAGCACATTCCACTCCCTCTACAAAGATGATTTCTATGGGTTCACCCACTCCCATACCATGACCGAACATCTGATCCGTATGATTCTGCGCCACTACAATGCGGCCGACGAAGTGTGGACTCCCACAGAATGGAGCAAACGCAAGTTGCACGGGTACGGTTTCGATGGGGAGATACAAGTTGTGGAGAATGGTTGCGACCTTCCTGTACCGACAGCCCAGGAATACCGGACCTATGCTGAAGAAGGACATCGAATCGTTGGTGTGCCGAAACAAATCCCCCTGCTGCTCTATATCGGACAATTGAAGAAAGAGAAGAACTTGGAGCTGTTGATAGAGGCCTTGGCCATCGCCCATGCCCAACATGCCCAATTCCACATGGTGTTCGTAGGTTCCGGACCAGACACGGCCCATTTCAAGCGGATGATCGATGATCTGCAGTTGAAATCGCATGTCACCTTCACCGGTAAGATCACCGATAGGGAACAGATAAAGGCCCTCCTGGCTGCGAGCTCGCTCTTCCTTTTCCCTTCACAATACGATACCTCCGCATTGGTGTTGCGCGAAGCGGCGGCATTCAGCCTGCCCCTGCTCAATACGCTCGGGTCCAGTACAGCCGGAGTCTCCACCGACAACGTGAATGGATTCGTGGCCAAGAACAATGCAAAGGATTATGGCGGACGCCTGGTTCAGCTCCTTGGCCAACCGCAAATGTGCAAGAACGTGGGATTGGAGGCGAACAAGACGCTCTACCGCAATTGGAGCGATGTGGTCGATGAAGTCGAACAACGGTATCTCGAATTGAAAGCGAAAGGCCCCAAGGCGAAGAAGAAACGATCAAGTTCCCGATGATGCGACAGCACGTTTCAAGAGCACTTTCCTGAAGAGGAATATCATGACCAGCGATAGTATCGCGAACACGGTGTACGAACCGAACATCCTACCGAAGCCGATCCATTCGACCACATAGCCGCCGATTCCCGCACCCACGACTGTGGGGAGCCCGATACCTACCGAAGTGTAGAGTGCCATGCCGACTGCCCGACGTTCGGGAGCGATATTGTTGTTCACGAACATGATCGCAGCCGGGTGGAAGAACCCGTATACGACCGAATGGAACAACTGTCCAACCACGGCACCTGCCAAGGTGGGAATAAGCATGTAGGAAAGCAACCTGAAACAGAGCCCCAGGCTCGAGATGCCGATCAGTATGATCGGACGGACTCCCGAACGGAGC
>PGXU01000043.1 GCA_002839335.1 Spirochaetae bacterium HGW-Spirochaetae-4 | reverse complement strand
CCGAGCCAATGCATCACCAATCGCCGCCCCTTGCTGGTATTCCAGTCCTTGGCGATATCGGCGTGGCATTGCAGGCCCCTTCCAAGGCGTGTGTGATGGCAAAACCGGCATTCCATGGGTTGGTACGGTAGCCGATGGATGCTGCACCGACCTTCATCCAGGAATGTGCAGCCGTTGTGGGCATAGGCCTCCAATGCGAAATACCCACCGTTGCCCTTGAATGCCGGAGTCAGCACACCGAATGACGCGTCGGGTGAGAATTCGATCATCATGTCCTTCGCATGGCCGTTTTCCATGGCCAACCGTGCCTCATGCACCAGCCACCAGCCGGGTCTCGCGCAAAAATACGAGCAGGTCCGGCAGGAGCAGGGTGGCGATGGAGGATACTTCGCATAGAGCACATGGTCGTGGTTTCCCATAGTTGAAAAGGTAACGCGGATGGTACACAATTCACTATAGGGAGAAATCATCATTCCATGGTGCAGGATATCGTTGCCTTGCGCAGGAACTATCGCCAGATCACAGAAAACCGGATTTGCCTGGTCGATGAATCCGACTATGCCGATTTGTCAGGACACCTGAAGGATCTCGAGATATTGTCCCAGGTCGAGAACCGGGCGGTTTCCCTCTATGACATCCATCGCAAGAAATTCATCATGAAGGTGGGACAGCATCTTTCCCTGCTGGGATATGACGAACAGATGCCGGATATCCAGATCGAGCGCTACCATGCCATGATCCATCCTGACGATTTGCCATACGTCTATGATGCCGAGATCAACATGTACCGTTTCCTCAATGACAAGGGTGCGCAAAAAAAGCGATACAAGCTGGTCTACGATTACCGGGTGAGGGGCAAGACGGGTGAGTATGTGCGGTTCTTGCATCAGATGGTTATCTATGCTCTGGACCGGCAGGACAATGCCTGGTTGATGCTCATCCTTTCCGATGTCCTGTCCGCATTCCCGGAGGAAGAGTTGCCACGGCGGTTTATCATCGATATGACGGACAACAGTATCTGCATGTTCAATGGGGAGCATGGGGTGGTCCGGGATTTGGTGACGCCCAGGGAGCGCGAGATACTCGTGTTGATATCCCAGGGATTGCAAAGCGATGCGATCGCCGACCGTTTGTGCATCAGCGTTCATACAGTGAACAATCACCGGCAGAACATACTCATGAAGACACGAACCAAGCATATCGCGCAAGCTATCTTCTATCTGCGGTGTATCGGGGTTATGTAGTGGATAACGAAACTAAGTACCAGGTACCATTTTTCATTTTTGTATGCAAAATATTTAAAACGACAGCCGGACGTTGGAGCCGGCTGTCGTTTGGTATGCTCGTTATCTGTGATTGCTGCGGCTTTGGTTACCGTTGTTTCACGGGTATCCAGATTTCACTTTTGTAGTCGGGGAGGGTGGTGTCCTTGCCTTCGTTCCACAATATCTCCGGGCCGCTGATGAGTTCATAGCCGGAGGTCGGTAGCCATTCGGAGAAAATCCTAGCCCACAGGTTCTGCAGCGTGGCGGGAAAGTCGCCGATTGCGGTGAATATTGCCCACGTGCAGGCATCCACTGGAAGGACTTCCCACCGTTCAGGAACGTTTTTTGTCGATGCGACTCCAATGTACTGGTCCAGCATGGTTCCCTCGGACCGTCCCTCGCTGAAATTCGTCGATGCGCAGATGATGCCGCCCGGTTCCGCGTTGGACAGCTGTTTCAGTTCGATGAAATCCTTCTCGGTCAGGCTTGTCCACATGTCATCCATCTGGTGGTTCACCCCTTCGTAGACGAGCGATATCCGTTTTTTGATGCCAACAATGTTGAAAGCATCCTTGTCGATGATACGATAGTTCATTTCGTTACCCCCTGCGATAGTCAATTGAAAGGTCATGGGAGGGAAGGCTTTGACAACCGCATCGTCCTTCCGGGCTTCTGTCGGCGTCATCCCGTGGAACGCCTGGAACGCGCGGGTAAAGGAATCCGGTGAATCGTACCCATACTTGATGGCCAGATCGAGGACCCTTCCGTCGTGCTTGTGCAGTTCCAATGCCGCCAGCGTGAGTCTCCTCCGGCGTACGTACTCGCTGAGGTTGATGCCGGAGAGGAAGGGGAACATCCTTTTGAATTGATATTCCGAGCATCCGGCGATCCGAGCGGCTTTCTGGAAATCAATATCGTCGGTAATATTCGCCTCGATATATCCCATTGCGAGATTCAATTGTTTCAGCTCATCCATTTCCTTGACCTCTTTTCAATCGCATCATAGCAACTATACCATACCGTTACCCGACAATTGCGGTGCATTTTTTGTTGGAAAGTGATGGCAATTCGGAATATTGATTATTCCCGATTGGTTTGATAGGATTATCTGCTATGAACGGGAAAGACAAAAAAAACAGTTTGACCGGGGAACAACGTGAACAGTTGCTTGCAGTATTGGAAGCACGTTTCGAGAAACATATGGACCGACATGTGGGCATGGCATGGGCAGATGTTCGACAGAAGTTGGATGCGAGTACCGACAAGCTATGGTCCCTGCATGAAATGGAAAGGACCGGTGGAGAACCTGATGTAATCGGCCAGGATACTCGGACGGGCGAATATGTGTTTTGCGATTGTTCTGCGGAGACTCCATCCGGCCGAAGGAATGTGTGTTATGACCGGGAGGCCTTGGACTCCCGCAAATCCCATAAGCCGGAAAACACTGCGTGCGATATGGCGCAAACCATGGGCATCGAGCTTTTGACGGAAGAGGAGTATCGGAACCTGCAGAAACTGGAGGAGTTCGATACCAAGACGTCGAGTTGGGTAGCGACTCCTCCCGCCATTCGGGAACTTGGCGGTGCGCTCTTTTGCGATCGCCGGTACGATACGGTGTTCGTCTACCACAACGGGGCTTCCTCGTATTATGGGGTCAGGGGATTCCGTGGTTTGCTAAAAGTCTAACAGGTGCCAGGTACGGTTTTTCAACTTTGTATGCAAAATAATAATCTGGTGCCAGGTACCATACAGTTTTCGATTATCATACCTGTCGGTGAGGATGTAACTTTCCTCGAGCGGACGTTGCGTTCCTGCATCAACCAGTCGTGCACGGATCTCGAGATATTGGTTGTCGATTCGGGTCGCGGACATGATGTCGGGCAGGTCGTCGAAGCACTGCGTGATGAGCGGATTGTTGTCCTCGAGGTTCCCGGCAAGGGCACCCCTTTTGCCAGAAACCAGGGGCTGGAACATGCGCGTGGCGAGTATGTGCTGTTTCTGGAAGGTTACCATGAGATCCAAGCGTTGTGGTTGGAGAAAGCCGGGCAGCGGTTTCGGTTGTCCCATGCCGATGCGGTGCAGTGCGCAACCATCTACGAAAAAGACAACCGTATGGCAGATATGCATATACCCAACGATTCGTTGTTCGGATTCCACCAACGTTTGCTTTTCAATCCTATCGTTCCATTGAGTTCCATGATTGTCCGGCGCTCGGTGTGCGCGCGTTTCCCCGAGGACAAGCCGCTCGTCGGGGACTGGGAATTTTGGATTGAAACCTTGCGGAACCGGAAGGTTGATGTGTTGGCCGACTACTATGGAAGTTTCATCCAACTGCAGCATGAATTGTCGAAGAAGAGCACTCCTGCGTATGCGAGGGAAAAACGCGTCATTATGGAGACGTATTATCCACAGTTGCGTTTTTCCCTGCGCAAGATGAGACGATTTATCCAACTGAAGGTACCTGGTACCATTTTTTAAATTTGTATACAAAATGCTACATTGGTACCTGGTACTTGAGCGAAGCCACTAGCGGAGCCAAGGCATCGTCGCCTGCGCAACGGTTGGCCTTGATCGTTCCGCAGTTCTTGCAGCGGTGCAGGATCATCAGCTCACCATCCTCCTTTTGCCAGAGTGCGATCGGTTCCATGTGTCCCTTGCATAGGCAAGCCCTGTCGCCAGGGCGTATGTCGACGTGTCTGCTCCACAAGCAATGGGGGCAGTGGTTGCGGTGTCTGGTGCCCCATGCGGCATTTGCCACCGGAGCACCACAATGAATGCAGATGAAATCTTCTGTTCCGTTCATAGGTTACCTTCCCTGCGTAGGCGGTATTGCAACATACCTATCGCTTTCTTCTTTTGTTTGCGTTGCCGGACCACTTCTTCCCAGCTCTGCGCTTCTTTGCCCAGCCTGAGGTAATTGAAGTATCGGTCCTGTTCTATCAATCCCTCCCGAAGGGCCTGGAGCACTCGGCAGCCGGGTTCACCGGTATGCGTACAATCCGAGAACCTGCAGCCGTGGGAGAGGTCCGAAATGTCTGTGAATGCATCGTGCACCAGTTCCTGGGAGCCGTTCATGCCGACCACGCGTATCCCCGGGGTATCGAGAATCAGCGCGCCATGGGGAAGCAGGTGCAGGTGCCGTGATGTGGTAGTGTGCCGACCGCGACCATCCTGGGTGCGGATATCGGCGGTCTTGGCCACAACGTGTCCACTCAGTCGATTGACCAGGGTGGATTTGCCCGCGCCGCTTGTGCCGAGCAGCACTGTGGTCGTCGTTGGGAGCAACGCCTCCACCAAGGCATCGATACCGTTGCCCGAGATCGAGTCGACCGGGAACACCCGACACTGCGGGAACCGTGCGAGCGAACGCAGACGGTACGCCTCCGGGTCCTCTACCAGGTCGATTTTGGTGAGCACGAGTATCGCGGGGATCGAGTCGGCGTGCAGCAGCGAGAGGAACCGTTCGATCCGCCGGAGATTGAAATCATACCGACAATCTTGGATAATCGCCGCCATGTCGATATTCGCAGCCACTAGTTTTGCCGATCCTTCGACGCCGTTGGATCCTTGACGGTCGTGTGCCACCGGCCTGTGCAGGACATTCATCCGCGGCAGGACTGCTTCGATGCGACCACGGTCCGATGCGTACTGACGTACCGCGCACCAGTCGCCCACAACCGGCGATTGTTGGATTCCCAGGTCCTGCAGATTCAAGAAAGAGCCGGAAAGCTCGAGCAGGAGCGAGGCATCACCCGAAACTCCCCTGTAAAGGCCCCGGCCTTGTCTGACTATGCGCATAGGAATATACCCTAGGTTTTCGTAGGGTTCGAACTGCTTGGCGAGATTTTCGTGCCATCCATATGTGAAAATTGTTTTGTACGTTCGTGTACTGTCCATAAAACACCATCCGGTCGTTATGTTCGGGGTATAAAACAGCTAACCACTGTCTTTTGGTGGAACATTCCCCCCAACGGGTTGTGTGATATGAACGAGCTGTGCTGGACTGTTACGCTGGCATTCTCGTCATCACTGCCCGTTGCCGGGGTAGACGACCGAAGCCAAATACTGTTTGGACATCCAATCTCCGTACTATGATATTTCTGGTGATCCGTACAAACTTTTACAGGTACAAATCACTGGAATCGAAGAAACTATACTCCTTGGAAATACGCACGTCAAGGTACCTGGTACCAAATTTGCATTTTGTATGCAAAATTGAAAATCGGTACCTGGTACTGTCAGAGACTTACGTCAACTCCGGCTGTGACGTGCACGCTCCAGGGTGCATCCGCGGGATCCAACATCCGACCGACAACCAACGACGGGCCGGCATAGCAGTATACGTGTTCGGAAATCGCCACATCGGCGCGGGCGGAAATGTCCCACCCTTGGTCCCATTGCGATGACGCGGTAAGATATTCCCAGTACCAGGTGGGAGAGATGCTCACTTGCAGGGTGCTCGAAGGTGTCAGTGTGGCTTGTGCCGACAGGGAACCGGAAAACCCCTCCCTGTCGATGTCGTCGGACGAACGGTAGGTCGATGTGCCGAGGACGTTCCAGCTGAGGAAGTATCCCGACAATCCGTTGACCGAGTAGGTGAGTGAGGCGAACAGATCCGTCTGGCCGGCATCGGCGTAGGTGTCGATTCCACCCCCTGCCGCCACCGAATATTCCAGTTCGACCTTGGGAGCCCGGGTGATGCCTACCTGCGCGCCATGCGAAATGTGGGTCGAGGTCGCGTATCCCGAGTAGGTTATGCTGGGATTGATCGACGTGCGTCCCCGTTGGATACGGTAGGCGAGTTCCCAATGGGGCGACCAGTAGGCGTCGTAGCCGTCATAGCCGGCGAAGGAGGATTCGGAGCCGATTGTCAATTCCATATCGTTGTCACCCACATACCACAACCCGTGCGCATCGACAGCGAGGTAATCGGAGGATGCGGAATCGGTCGGATCGATGGAGATTTCCCCGAAAGCGGTCAGGTTGAAGTATCCGGCCGATCCGATCAGCGAGCGGTAATCGAAATTTCCATGGATGCCGAGCTCGCCCGAGTGCGTTGGGGGACTGTCGGTGTAGGCGTAGTCGCCGAACGCACCGAGAAACACCGAGGACTGCGCGCCTATGCCGTGTACGGTTGCCAAAGCTATGATGCCAAGCACGATGAGCCCTTTGTTGAACAGTCGCATAGACAGTCTCCTCATATTATCGTACCAGCCGCTCGAGCATGGTGATCGAACGGCTCCTTGGGGCGGATTGTACGATTCGTCGGACCATGTCGTCCGGTGCAATGCGGTTGGCGAATCCCGTGGTGAACAGGTCGACGACAACGCGGTAGTCTTCACCTGGGATAGGGGAGCGGGACAAGGCTTCGATCACCGAGAGGCTGGGCCCATTGTCCAGTCCCCATTGCCGGAGCGCGATCAGCAGGCCGCCGCCATAGCGGTAGTTGTCCCATTTCTCCTGCGACTTTTGGCGGTTGAACATGTCGAGCAATGCCGCCAGGTCCACTTCTGGAACTCCTTGCCGATACAATGTCGCGGTTCGTGACCAAATGGTGCTGTCGGACAGCACTCGTGTGCCTTCCTGGTGACCGAGGCGGTCCAGGACCAGCTTCCGCGTCTCATTGTACGCCTGCAATTCCAGCATCAAGGCATTGTAGAGCGAGTGCGGGGGGATGCGTTTGGCCAAGCCTTCCTCGAGTCGCAGGACCAGCACCTCGGTGGGGATGAGTTGTTGCTCGGCTTGCTCGAGGACACCCATCAACTGGTCCTTGTCGGTTTCGGAGAATTGGGACGACTGCAACTTTTGCTCGACCCGTGCGAACGAGGAATCGGCAGAGAGCAAGCTCCCTGCCAGAATCCATAGAACCATGAGGATTAGAACAATTGCTGTCTTGCTGCCACGCATCGCCACGTTATGCTCCTACTACTTCATGCCACCCGGGTTGCTGCCGGGACGATTTCCCAATCCTGGCAACGACTGTCCGAATTTTACCGCGGATCCTTTGCCGGCGCTACCCGAAGAAGCGTTGCGGGGAGCAATCTTTTGTTGTTGGGCTACCGCGTTGCGCACGGAATTCCGAACCATGGCACCCATTTCGGGTCCCATCGGTGTACCGGCACGTTCGGTCGCCTCGGTGCGAACCTGGGCCGTGATATCGCGAACACCCCGTGCCGCGCCTTGGGCAATTGCCTGGGTGCCGTAACCCAATCGTTCCAACTCACGGGTCTCGATAGCCAATTGCAATGCCAGTTGGGCACGGACCGCGGCCATATCCCCGGTGGGGTCTTCCTCATCGTGGGTGCCGTAATGGAGGGCGTAGGCCACCATCGCAGGGTCGGCCATGCGGGCTTCATCCCACTGCATCTGGCGGGCCTGTTCGGTGAATGTGCCCAGTTCCTCTTCATCCCATCCGCGCAAGCGTAGCTGGTATGCCAATTCGGAGAGGAAGGCACTTCCATCCGAGGTCGCGCTCTCGGCGGCATACACCGTCCCGAACACCAAAGCCAGTATCATTATCGTCAGTACCAATCGTTTCATATGTCGCTCCTACATCTCAAGAACTGAATTCTTGCCGCCGAAGCCATCGTCCACCTGAAGGTAGGCATTGGGATCGGGTATCCATTGCTCTCCATCGATGACGAATTGGTAGCGGTATTCCCTACCACGTTCCAGTTCCATCATGATGCTCCACGTTCCTTCCCCGTTGTTTTTGGCGAGGTGTTGGACCTGCGGGTCCCAGTTGTTCCAGTCGCCGACCACCACCACGACCTCGGCTTGCGGGGCTTCGAGCTGCAATACGACTTGCGCCAATTGGGAGGTGGATTCCTGTGCCGGTATGAAGCCCCGGTCGCGCTCTCCGACAAGCGGGATCAGTATCAGGGCGGCTGCTGCAGCGGCCACCAGGTACTTTTGCAGGCGTGAACGCCAGTTCGAGCGGTCTTTGAGTACCGTGCGCGCATCCTCCTGTCGAATTGCGGTGAGCACCGATTTGGTGACCCTGGCCTGCAATCCGTCGGGCAGGTCCGGTACTGTGGCCGCATCGTGCCCACTCGTGTGGACTACCATGCGAGCGGCTTGCATCCGTACCGCACAGGTGTGGCAGTGGGAAATGTGGTCGAGCACCTGTCGATCGATGTCTGGAATCGAGGTGCCGGCGGGTCCGGTCCGCTCCAGTTGTCCGAGAAATCGATCGATGTATGCGTTGCATTCTTTGCAGTTCATGGTAGCCACTCCTTTTTGCAGCCTATACATACCGTACGCATTCGGTATATATCGGTTTCACAATTCCGTTCAATCCTCCGGATTCCAATGGTGTTTCACCAACCAGTCGCGCAGTTTGTTGCGCCCACGATGCAGATAGGTCTTTACCGTCCCCTCCGGGATGCGCAGCACGTTGGCCGTATCGGAGACCGAGAGTCCCTGCATCATGCGCAGGATGAAGACCTCGCGATAGGCGGGTTTGAGCTCCCCGAGGGCCTGCATCACCAGCTGCTCCGCTTCGGCTGCGATCGCAGCTTCCTCGGGTGCGTCGGTATGGTGGTTCCCTTGCAATACCGCGGCTTCCTCGTCATAGGGAATAGGGAGAACCGCCTTGTAGGACCGTTCCTTGCGTCGTTGCGAACGGATCCAGTTGATGGCGATGGTGTAGGCCCACGAAAAGAACGGACTGCCTTCGCGGAAGGTCGGAAGTGCCCGGTAGATGCGTAGGAAAATCTCCTGCAAGTCGTCCTCGATGCTTTCGGGGGACTTGTCGGGAGCCATACGTTTGACGAGCGCATAGAACGTCGGCGTATACGATGAGACAAGCTGGCCGAATGCTTCCTTGTCCTCATGCAACGTACGGTATACCAATTGGGTATCGAGCTCGTGATGTTTTCCATCGGTCCCGGATTTTGTATACATAATCCCTTTTTCGTACCTGGTACCCATGATATACTCATTCCGTGCGAAAGTCGTTTCAATTTTTTGCAATATTCCTCTTGGTTCTTGTCGCAATGGTGGGCACGGTGCAAGCCGAGGACTTGGCGTTCGCCACATTTCCACGGGCCTTGGGTGTCCAAGTCGGTAGGATCGCGGGAATCGGGTTGAGTTACCAGCGGTGGGACGGGCCGTGGGGCTATCAGTTCGCGGCGGGAGCACTGTACCATCCGCTCATGGATGACGGGCACGATGTGTTCAACTACAATGCCGGCGCACAAGCCTGTTATGCGATATTCTCCGACGATTTCTCCACGTGGTTGTCGAGCCGGCTCTATGTGCTCGCGGGTATCAACCACCGGGGCTACAAGGAAGCGGTGGAGACGCCACCATATTCCGGAGATTATGTCGCCGGGGACTTCCACCCCGAGTTCGGCCTGGGTGGCGGTGTGGGGGTGGAGGCGGTGTTCTTCGAACATTTCGCTGTCTCGACGGAAATGGTGTACGCGCTGTTCTGGAAACCGATCGAGCCGGTGGCTCATGAGCAGTTCGCCATGGAGATCCTGCCGCAGGTGAGTCTGCGCTACCGCTTCTGATCCCACGTTCCCACGTTCCCACATTCCCGCGATTCCTCGCGCATAAGGACCTATCAGCCGAAATACCCTGGAAACATGCTGTACAGGTACTGCCTTGCCGTGCGATTTCTGCTACAGTGTCCGAACGTACCCGGATGCCGGTGCTTTGGAACGGTGGGGACGTCAACATGGATCAGGCGGCGTGCACATGGATTTGATGAACCTCTGGAATGTACAAGGACAATTGTTGCTGATGCTCGGTGTAGGCGTGCTGCTGCGTCGGATCGGCATCTTTACCGCATCGACAAAAGCGTTCTTGACCGATTTCGTCCTGTTTGTGACCTTGCCGTGCAGCATCATCCTCTCCTTCATGATCGATATCGAGACCTCGGCCCTCGTTTCCTTCGCGCTGGTGCTGTTCGTGTCCGTGGTGGTCCAGCTGTTTTGTGTGACATTGGCGAAACTGCTCTACCGCAAGCAAAGTGCATCGCGGCGCAGTGTGCTGCGGTACGGTATCCTGGTCTCCAACTCGGGGTTCATGGGGTTGCCGGTCGCAGGCGAACTGTTCGGTGCCGGGGGCTTGATGTTTGCCTCCATCTATCTGATTCCGCAGCGGGTGGTCATGTGGACCGCCGGGTTGTCCTGCTTCGCGCCCGAGGAAGCGAATTGGAAGGGTATTGTCAAGAATTTCGCATTCCACCCCGGTATGGTTTCCGTGTACATCGGGTTGGTTCTGATGCTGGCCCACTTGCGCCTGCCGATGTTCATCGAGCAGACGATGTCCTCGATCGGAGCGTGCACCACGCCGCTTTCGATGATGCTCATCGGGTCGATCGTGGGGGAGATGGATCGCTCGCAGGTGAAGATCGATCTCTTTTCCCTGGTGTATTCGGCTGTGCGTCTTGTGTTGATTCCCCTCGCGTGCCTGTTGGGGTGCCGTCTCTTTTCGGTCGATCCGTTGATCACCGGAGTGTCGGTGGTGTTGGCGGGTATGCCGGTGGGAAGCACCACGGCGATATTGGCTTCAAAATACGGGGGCGATGCCTCGTTTGCCAGTCAGCTGGTCTCCATTTCGACGGTGTTGTCCATGCTCACCATTCCGTTATGGGCGATGGTGCTGTGAATCATCGGGGCGTTGTTCTCATGAGGATTCCCGGGTGATGTCTTCCCGATGCATCCGTGAAAAAACCTTCGATGCGTTGTACTTCCGAAAACCCCCATTGCGTATAGATGGTTCGGGCCGCATGCCATTGCGCAGATACCAGTAGGATCGCCGATTCAAACGGGTGGGTTTCCCGCATGCGGGCCATACCGAGCGAAAAGGCTTCCTTGCCACGCAGCAGATGGCGGTAGTCCGGGTCGACAGCGAAGCTGGAGATGTACAGTTCCGTACCGTTCGGGTCGAAGAATTGTCGGGGATGGTGTGAGAGTTCGAATCGCGCCAGGTCATACTGCACTTCGCGTTTCCACAATTCGCACCATAAGAAACCGATGAGGATGCCACCGTGGAAGAATCCCAGGTTCCCGTGTCCGAAGGTGTCGATGCGTTCACCATAGATTTCCGCGCTTTCCCACACGTCGCTGTCGAAGCAGCGGTGTTCGATTTCCATGATGCGGGGGATATCGTCATGTTCCAACGGTCGGATGGTGATCGGCATGGGCACACTATCCCACACCTGGTGGTTTGGCTCAACCCGGCGGATTCGGCAATAATGGTTGTTGCATTGTACAAAATTCTTAAAATAATGGTTGTTGGAGTGTACAAAATAGAGATACGTGACATACTGTTCC
Organism: Spirochaetae bacterium HGW-Spirochaetae-4; assembly: GCA_002839335.1. GTDB lineage: Bacteria > Spirochaetota > Spirochaetia > Sphaerochaetales > Sphaerochaetaceae > UBA8525. The sequence goes on along the minus strand of PGXU01000043.1, from coordinate 15,793 downwards.
TATGGAAAGGTTGTTCAGGTATTACCATCGGCGTCTTCAGCACACCGATATGGGATTGATCCGCAATCTGGAGGTCGGCATCGCCTGGGATTCGCGCCTTATCGGTATCAAAGGGGCGAGGGGATGTGGAAAGACCACGCTCATGCTGCAGCATATCAAAAAGACCTTTCCGACAAATCCTGACGCTGCCCTCTATGTGAGTCTGGACAATATCTGGTTTTCGAACAATAGCCTGTCCGATCTGATCGATGCTTTCGTAAAGCGCGGCGGGACCCACATATTCTTGGATGAGGTACACAAATATCGTGATTGGGCTTTCGAAATCAAGAATCTGTATGACGATTTTCCTTCGCTGCATATTGTGTTCACCTGTTCGTCGCTGCTAGAGATGATGAAGACAGGTGCAGATATTGGCAAACGTGCACGCATGTACGAATTGCCTGGTCTTTCATTCAGGGAATATTTGCAGGTTGAAACGAATTTCACCTTTCCCATCTTGAAGATTTCAGATGTATTGCACAAGCATGGCTCGATAGCCCCGGAAATAGTCGCCCATGTGAAACCCATTGCCCATTTTGAACAATACTTGGAATGGGGATATTATCCCTACTACCTCAAAGGGGTGGAGGACTATCCACAGAGGCTTGAGGAAACCATCCTCGTGCTCCTGGAGCAAGAGTTGCCCATGCTTCGAAGTGTGGAACCGACATATGTCCCCAAGCTGAAGCAGATGTTGGCAATCATCACCGAATCGGCGCCGTTTGTTCCCCATATAACAAAATTGAGTGAACGAATTGGAATCAATAGACAGACCTTCATTACCTATTTGAACTACCTGGAACAGGCGAACCTGATTCGATTGCTGTACCGCGACACACAAAGAATCGGGATGTTGCAGAAACCCGATAAGATATTCTTGGACAACACGAACCTTCTGCGTGTATTGGGAAGTGATTCCCCAGCTCTAGAGAGAAAGCGTGAGACTTTTATGGTGAATCAGATTTCTCAAGTCGCCGATATCGGATTGTCACACCAAAGTGATTTCCTTATCGATGGAACCTATACTGTTGGAATCGATGGCATAGACAAGACCCGCAGGCAACTTCTTGGACAAGCCGATGCCTATATGGCTTGCGACGGGCTCGAATATGGGTTTGGGCAAAAGATCCCTCTCTGGCTATTTGGATTCCTTTACTAGAATTCCAATCAAATCGTGTTGTCCGCAGCTGGATCGGGGACTTCGAATAGGGACCCGGCGCGCTGGTACCCCTGCTTGGTATAGTATCCGTCGACATCGGACATGACATAGACGGTACGACCCGGATAATCGGCATGGATGCACTCCATCAGTTTTCGTCCCAACCCTTTGCCGCGGTGCTTCGGTCTGACCAAGAGGTCGCACACATAGACATAGTGGCCAAAATCGTCGAGAGACCGTGAATACCCGCACAGCTCGCCGTTCTCGTAGGCGACATAGGTGATCGAGCTCTCCAGGGCTTTCCGATAGCTTGCGGACATGGATTCGTCGGAGTAGGTCCAGCCCTCCTCTTGGGAAATCATCTCCATCACCTGCTCTTCGTCAGTCGTCTTGCGATACTTCCGTGTTTCCATACCACCACACTACACGGCGATCGGGGGATTTTCCATCCTTTTTTGCAACCGTCTGCTGGGGTTGACCGTGGCGCGTGCTCACCATGTTCCGTTTCCAAATTAGCTAAAATAATACTTCATTATTAGCTGATTATAGCCTATACTGCCAATAGAATGGCTATTTTACCTAGCCAGGGAGGGTAGTATGCAGGTGACATCGACAGATGTGAAGAACAATTTCGGCAAATACCTGAAGGCGTGCAAGACCGAGAATGTGATCATTACCAAGAATGGCAAGCGGCAGGCCCTCCTGCTCTTCTACCCGGGTGGCGCTGAGATGGGAAGGGTGGGTGAACCTTCAATCACCTACGGCACACATCCACAGAAGGAAGAACGTGTCACCTATCGGCAGTTTCTCGAGATGACAGAGAAGAGCGACCACCGGTACGAGCTGATCGACGGCAAGGTGTACCTGTTGGCCTCTCCGAGTTTCATCCACCAGAAGGTGGTGGGGAACCTACACATTGCATTCTGGGAATATTTCAAGGAGCATGAGGATTGCGGGCCGTTCTTGTCCCCACTGGATATCGAGCTCATGCATCGGCCGTTGGCCCTCCTGCGTGAACTTACCGAGGATGATATCAATGTGGTGCAACCCGATCTCATGGTCCTGTGCGATTATGAGAAGGATATCGATGCCAGCGACAAGTACAAGGGCACTCCCTCCCTGGCGATCGAGATACTGTCTCCCTCGTCGCGGAGCAAGGACCAGATAAAAAAACTCGACCTCTATATGGAAAGTGGCATCGACGAGTGTTGGATTGTCGATCCGTCCAACCATGCGGTTGTCGTGTATGTCTTTCGCAACCATGAAATCGAGGAGAATGCCATGTACATGCGGGGCCAGACTGCCCGATCGGTACGGTTCCCTGGATTACAGGTTGCCGTCGATGCGTTGTTCTGACGGTCACACTCCGGGTGCCGTCGCTTCGCTGGATACACGGTAATCGGATTCGATGATACGTCTGACAAAATCGTTGGCAGGTTGCTGCTTGACGGTCTGGACGCGATCGTATTGGATGACTTTTCCGGTATCGAGAATGGCGCAGCTGTCCGCTATCATCTCGGCTTCGTGGAAGTCGTGGCTTACGATGATGGTGGTGATACCCGATTGGTCGAGGATTTTCCGTACAAAAGCCAGGGTGTCCGATTTGATGCTGGCATCCAAGCTGTTGAATGGTTCGTCCATAAGCAGGATCCTGGGCTTCGGTGCAAGGGCCCGGGCAATGGCGATCCGTTGCTGTTGTCCCCCGGACAGTTCGTGGGGATACCGGTTGCCGAATCCGGCCATGCCCACCAGGGAGAGCATTCGATTTCCCGTCTCTTTCCGCTCGCTTCTTGGTAGTCCGTAGCCGATATTCTCAAGGGCATCCATATGGGGAAACAGGGCGAGATCCTGGAACACAAAGCCGATATTCCGTTTTTCAGGGACCACCGATTTGCCATCTTCGAAGAACACACGGTTGTCCATGGCGATCCTACCGGAATCGGGGTCGATGAATCCGGCGATGATTCTCAGGAGTGTGGTCTTTCCACTCCCGCTCCGTCCCAGTAGGGCGACTGTTTTCCCCGAGGGAATGTGGAGGTCCAGCGAATCGAGCACCTTGTTGTCGAGGCCATTGAAACGCTTGTCTATCTGTTCGATATGCAGTTCACTCATCCCCGTTTTCTCCTTTGTTTGAGACGTATCAGTGAAATCAATGCCGAGGGGATCGCAGCAATCGCCACAAGCGCCAAGGAGTAGGGAGCTGCCAGCCTGAGCATTTCGTTGGTGGAGTAGTAATAGGTCTTCACGGCAAGTGTCTCGAAATTGAAGGGTCGAAGTATCATGGTCATCGGCAATTCCTTGACCAGGTCGATGAACACCAACAATCCGCCTACCAGCAGCGGGACCCGCAGCATGGGAAGATTGACGCTGAACAAGGCTCTCCATGGAGTTTTCCCTAGCGAAAGTGCTGCTTCCGTCACACCGTTTCCAATTTTCAGGTAGTGCGATTCGAGTGGCTTGAAGGCAACAGCCAGGTATCGGAGCAGGAATGCGAACAACAGGTTCGCGAATCCCAGTTGCACCAAGAGCATCCGTGCGGCATCAACCGAAATGATGCCCGACTCCCATAGGAGATTGAGTACCGAATTCGAGAATACCAGGATGGCGAGTGAGAGCACCGCTCCTGGAATGGCGTAGCCGAGACTGCCGAGGCGGGTCATGGTTTGCAGCAGGGTGCGGGGAAACAGGCTTGAACCGTGGCTTAGCAGGAGTGCCACACCCATTACCAACAACGAGGATACGGATGCGATGGTTACAGTATTCATGAGGATGTTCCAGAACTCCGCATCCAGGTGTACGGTGATGGTCGAGCTCCAATAGAGGGACAATCCGACAGGCACGATGAATCCGAGCAGAACCGGTATGAGCAGCAGTGAGAGCCGAAGCAGCAGGGCTGTTCCCGATAGGCGTTGCAGCTCGGCTGTATGCGATGCCGGGATGCTGTGGTACGCTTTTCTCTTGCGTGTATACTTTTCTGCCGCGAGGAAGCCGAAGGTGAACAACAGGAGGATTCCAGCCAACTTCAGTGCCAACGAGGTGTCGCGGAGGGTGAACCACGCCCGGAAGATTCCGGTGGTGAAGTTCTCGACTCCGTAATAGTGGACCGCACCATACTCCGAGAAGGTCTCCATGAGCACGAGGCTGATGCCCGCGACCGTCGCCGGACGAACAGCTGGCAACGCAACTGTCCAGAAAGCGCGGGTACGCGAGGCCCCGAGGATGCGTGCCGCTTCCATGGTCGAGGGTGCTTGCATCTGGAAGCTAGAGCGCACGGTTGCATATACGTACGGATACAGGGCCAGTGACATCACTGCGATGAGTCCCGCCATGTTCATCACCTGGATGTTCGGTGCCGATACGGAGAACAATCCCGTGTACAACCGTTCGAAGATGCCCCCGGACTCGAAGAAGCCCGCGTAGGAGAATGCCATGATGTAGGCGGGAACAGCGAGGGGAAGGTAGAGCAGGATTTCGAACAACAGTTTTCCCTTGAACCGGTAACGGGACATGATCCACGCCGTGCCTACACCAATGACACCGGTTCCGAGTGCGGTTCCCAATCCGAGAATCAGGGTTTGCCAAAGGTACCGGGGCAGAAGATAGGTGAGCATGTGAGTCCAATTCTCCTGTTTTCGCAGAAGGGCTGCACCCGGTATCGAGAGGAGGGGTACTGCCAGCAACAGGAACATGGCTATGATCAGGAGCGCCCACAACGGGCGCCGCCTGATTGCCTGGAGGGTACTACTTCCAGCCAGTTTTATCAAAGATCTTTACCGCCTCTGTATTGTATTCGCCCAAGAACGAGAGATTGAGGTCGTCGGCCTTGAATTCACCCCAGGCTGCGACCACCGGGTGGAGCGCGACATCGTCACGCACGGGATACTCGAAGTTCGTCTTGGCGAATACTTCCTGTGCCTGTTTGGTCACCAGGAACTCCAAGAGCTTCACGGCGTTCTCCTGGTTGGGAGCATTGGCGGTGATTCCGGCTCCACTGACATTCACATGCGTGCCCCGTCCTTCCTGGTTGGGGAAGAATACCTTTATGCGGCTGCCCACCTCTTGTTCCTGCGGGTTGTTGCTTGTCTGGAGCAATCCGACGTAGTAGGTGTTGACGATGGCATAGTCCCCATCGCCGGCAACCAAGGCTTTCATCTGGTCCCGGTCGTTTCCCTGGGGCGCCCTTGCCATGTTCGCCACGATGCCGGCGGCCCATGACTCGGCTCTCGCAGCCCCATGGTGGGCAATCAGGGAAGCCAGCAGGGACTGGTTGTAGATGTTCGCCGAGGACCGGACCAGTAGGCTGTCGGCGAAATCGTCGTCGACGAGCGCTTCATAGGTCGAAAGGCGGGAGCCATCGTTGCGGGTGGCATCATAGACGACAACCCTTCCACGCAGTGTCAATCCGGTCCAGTATCCTTCGGAATCGCGGTACGCGGCGGGAACAGCCGATTGGATGTTAGCGGAGTTGAACTGTCGCAACAGTCCCAATTCCTTTGCATACTCCAAGCGTCCGGCGTCCGCGGTGATCAGGATATCGGCGGGACTCAACTTGCCTTCTTGCGACAACCGTTGTATCAGTTCGTCGGCTCCTGCGGTGACGACATTCACCGAAATGCCGGTTTCCGCCTCAAATTGCTTGAACAAGGCGGCATCCGCCTCATAGTGTCTGTGTGTATAAACATTCACGCTCTCGGAATTTCCCTGAGCGAATACAAACGATGTTGCGATGAACATCATGATAAGTATTCCATATCTTCGAAACATTCGTGATCTCCCATATAGTTAGCTTGGGCTAACTTTATGATATAACCGGTGACTTGGTCAATATGTCTTGTTTCTTCGCTCTTGGTATTTCTTGAGGTTTTCCAGTGCGATGGAACGTGAAGCGGCGGGAGGTTGGAACCGGCTCCATCGCATACGAAATTGTAGAGGGACGACACGTTGCCATCTTGACTTGGAGGGGTTCATGTAGGACTCTATGACTCTAGGAGCTGCCATGTTCAAGAAAATCCCGGTGTATCTGGTTGTCCTGTTTCTTGTCCTGCCCCCGGTCTTGTTCGCAGCTGAAACCGACTCCACTGCAACAGTAAAGAAACCGCTCATCGACATGACTGCATTCAACGATTATATCAAAGGCCCCGATGGGTATCAGCTGCTCTCCACAACCCATGATGTCTTGGGATACAGCGCTGTTCTTCTCGGGCTTACCGCAGGATTGTTTTCTCCACCCCTGCTTGGAGTGGACGAGGATATCCATGGACTGATCGGTGTTGCGGCCACTACTGCCGCAGTACTGAATATTGGGGTAGGGTTTTTGAATTATGGATATCGACTCACATCTTCGGAAGGTTTGTTCACCAAAGACAATATCCATATTGTAATGGGAATTACTGGAGGAGTGCTGATGTTGGTGGCAAGTCTGACGAGTGAATCCGATTTCCATCCGATCATAGCCGGACTGGGTACAGGCTTGATGGGCGCGTCGATCGTTTTCCAGTTGTTTTGAGGGAGATCTATCCAATGAAAAGAGTACTTGTGCTTCTTATTTTCCTGTCTGTCTCTTTCACAGTATTCGCTGCTCCGGTCACCATAGTGTATCTCGACAGGTCCGAAACTAATCTGGAAGCCGGCAGTTATATCAAGAAACAAGCAAAGAGCAACAAACTGTCCCATAAATTCACCTTTGCTTCCAAAGTAAGTGCTTTGAAGGGTGACGAGAAGGTGGTCGTGATTCTCAATTCCGGCAGGAGTTCGGGAACCGACCCAAGGATAGCCACGTATCTCGACACCGTTCAAGACAAACAGGCCATAATCCTGGTGAACCTCTATTCCATTGGGAAGAATATCCTGATGGGTTCCGTCAAGTCGGCGGATTCGACCTATGGAGTGGATGAGATTTCTGCGGCATCGCAATGGGAGGATCGGGACGCTGCTGTCCAAGCGATGCATAAGCAATGGACTGCCGAATTGTTCAGATTGATCGAAATCAGGCAAGCGTTGTGATGCTTCCAATTATCGTCCTCCTCTATGGGGTGATTCCTGGTATCCAGCTCACCCTTTACATGATGGACCTTCCATTTTTCGGTGTCATGGACACGGTGAATTATTTCTTTTCGATCTTCAGCTATTACGTTATCCTCAACCATATTCTCATCACCATCAAGCTTCCGTTTTTCCAGAAACACATTGCCTATGACCGTATGGTCAAGTTCCATGTGGTGAGCGGTATTCTCATCGTTACAGGCATATATTGGCATGTGCTCCATAAGTTGATACTCGGAAAGATGGTGGACGTCCTTTCTTGGGTGATTCTCGTGGTGTTTTCGGTATTGTACCTGCTTGCCATATTATGGATAGAGGCTCCGGGTGTCCGGCATTTCCGGCGTCGGATCCTGGGATGGATGGGAAGGAATCCCTTCGACCGGTATGATCATTTGAAGACGTTGCATGGGTTTGGATTCCTGTTGCTCGGATTCCTCGGTTTCCTACATATCCGCAAGGCCGGTGTAATGGATAGCAGCTATGCATTCGCTTCGTTCTATCCATTGATTCACCTCGTGTTGGTCGGCTTGCTGGTTGTATACTCACGGTTGAGAAAATTATGGCTTCCCCGCTTGAGGCTACAGACGAACCGGCAGGTCAACGATGTCAGCATCCTGACGTTTGCGTTGGAGGGAGCGCAGCGGATCGCCTACAAGGCCGGACAGTTCGGCTATATCCGTTGGATGACTCCAGGATTGCCATCTGAAGAGCATCCATTCTCATTCCTTTCCAGTCCCGCGGATCCCGATATTTCCCTGGGAATCAAGGCATTGGGTGATTTCACCAAGGCGACTGCAGGAGTGGAAGCGGGAAGTGTTGTTCGTATCAACGGTGGATTCGGGAATTTTATCCCCGATTTCCATGCGGGGAAAATCTGTCTCATTGGTTCCGGCATAGGCATCGTTCCGATCCTCAGTTTGTTGCGGGATATGCGGAATCATGTAGCTGCCCATCCGGTACTGTGTTTCCTTGCGGTGAACACCCGGGAAGATTTGCTGATTGAAGACGAGATCCGAAAAATCGCCACCATAATACCCGATCTGGAAGTGCGGACTCTTGTCTATCAAGAAGACAGACTCCTCTATTCCACAGATTTCTTCAGGGATTCCATCGTTTCGCCACAGGAATACTCCTACTATGTATGTTCATCCATTCCGGTGAGGGCGATTGTTCTGCATGCGTTGAAGGAGCTTGGTGTTTCCCGCAAACGCTTCCACTTCGAGGCATTCTCCTACTGATTGCCATACGAATCGATTGCCTTCTGGTATTGCACAAGGTATTTGTGTGCGAGCGCCTGGGGACTGTTGGTCTGGAGAACACTTTGGCGCACCTTCCGTTTCATTTCCAACAACTCCTGAACCCCGAGTGCATTGAGCGACAGCAGGTGGCCGCCGAATTCTTGTGCGGAGGTAAAGAAATATCCATTCACCCCTTCCTGCAACTGGTCGGCGTTCAACGGATCGAGTCGTTGGATAACCGGCAATCCGGAGCCGAGGCCCTCCAACATCGCCACCGAATGCATCTCGGACAGGGATGCTGTGACATAGAAATCGCATATTGCGTAGTAGAGTCCGATCTGGGCATGCGGGATCTTGCCACAGAATATGACTTGGGACTCCAAGCCCAGTTCCGTTGCGCGGGTTCGGAGATCGTCATCTTCCGGTCCTCCTCCAATGAGCACCAGGCGGAGGTTGTGTTCGGCCCGAACGCTCTCGGCCCAGTAGTCCAAGAGGATATCCACCGATTTCTCCGGTCCCATACGGCCGACGAACAGGGCGCATTTCTGGTGCGCACCTATACCTAATGAATCCCGTAGTTTCCGCTTGTCCTCATCCGAGAATAGGGCTGGGTCGAAATCATCCAGTTCCACACTGTTCTGGATAACCTCGACGTGCACCTTGGTACCGAGGGCATCGAAATAGTGTTGGCCTTTCTTCGAGGGACTCGTGATAATGGTGGCATGTTTGGCGATGTACCGCTCTATGTGGGCGAATGTGCTGGTGGCCCACGGAATCATGAAGGGTTTGACCGCATAGGTGAAGAACTTGCTGTACTCCGTATGGAGGGTGTACACCAAGGGGATCTTCAGGTATTGGGCGGTCTTCAGGCCGAACAGGGAGATTCCCCATTCCGCCTGGATATGGACGACATCGGGTTTGAAGGCGCGCACCTTATGGTAGCGTACCGGGTCGATCGGTAACGAGAGGTCCACGAGCAGTTGTTCACTCTTTACCGCCGGACAATGGAGGACTCCATGGGAGATACTGTGTCTTCGCGCGGTATGGTCCGGTGCGACTATCAGGACGTGGTGGCCTTGGCTGGTCCATTCCTTCGCCAACATTTCGACAAAGGTCACGATACCGTTCAAGATGGGGAAATAGGTTTCTGTACACAGCAGGATTCTCAATTACACATCCTCGAAAATAGCGGTGAGTTATCATAGCTTACCGTGCTTAAACGTACAATCCTCTGAAATCTGTAAAAATCCGCTTGGTGTGCCTCCCCATACCATGCTCCGCTTGCATTCGAATCCATTTTTTTCGACCTGTGTCGAATTGCCCTCTCTGGAAATGGGCTTGCGGTACCGATATACTGGCTCATAGTCTTTTTATTGGAGAACAGGATGAATACAGTCAGCGGCAATACTTCGATATATGCGATCTTGGGCGATCCGATACGACATTCCATGTCTCCGGTACTGATGAACAGGAATTTCGGGCGGGATGGGTTGGACAAGGTCTTCCTTGCCTTGCCTGCGAACCTGAAAGATTTCGACCAGGTGTTCACTGTCCTGAAAAGACTTGGTTTCGCCGGATACGTCTTTACCATGCCGGTCAAGGAGATCGCCATCGGTCATATGGATGCCTTGACGACGGAAGCCGAGATTATCGGAGCAGTCAACTGCGCGGTGAGCGTTGGAGGAAGACTTGTTGGTTCCAATACGGACAGTATCGGTTTCTGGCAGGCAGTCCAGGCGGCGAACAGCAATCGAATGGCAATAGGGAAGTTGTTTGTCCTGGGGTGCGGCGGGTTTGCAAAGGCGGCTGTCGCACAGGCTGCGATCCAAGGGGTGGGGGAGATTGTCGTTGCCACCAAGCTGGAGGAAAAGGCTTTCGTCGATAGCTTCCACCGGTTCCAGGATAGGATGTCACAACACGTTCCCGATGTTCGGATCACCCTTGTCGACTGGATACCCAGAGCATGGGAAGAGCACCTGGGCTCCTGCGATCTGATTGCCAACGGTACGCCGAACGGCATGGGTGACCAAGGGGATTTGCATGAAATATTTCCCTATTCCTCCGTCAGATCAGACTCCATGTTTTTCGATGCGATCTATTACCCGCGGGAAACGAAATTCTTGAAGACTGCGAAGGAACAGGGGCATATCTGCATCGCAGGTCTTGATCTGTTGGTCCACCAGGGCGCGGTATCGTATGAGACCTTCACCGGTAACGAAGCTGATCCTGCCGTGATGATGGAAGATGTCTTGGAATTTTTCGAGAGAGCCTAGGAGACTATCTGCAGAAGACCTGGATCGTGGATTCTTCCGTATCGACATCGATACTGAGGTCCTCCATAACCGCGAACATTTCCTCGAGATCCTCAAACTTCATCTCGCTCATGTTGAAGGGGATGCCCTTGCTGTCCATGGATTCCTGGACCTTGGTCTGTGCTTCCTTGGGGATGAGTTTTGAGAAGTTCAGTCCGGCTTTCACCAAGGCGAGCGGTACCTTGACCACGACCCGTTCGGAAGACTTTCCCTCCTTGGGTTCCACCCTGATGTGCATATATTTGCATTTGGCGAATCCATTGGTGGGTTTGACCTCTTCGACCGATGTCTGCATGGTCCTGCTGGCCATGGCCTCCAACAGCATGTCAGCTTCGTCGGTGGTGATCTTTCCTTCGGCCAGCATACCTAAAATCCGTAATCTTTCCTCAGCCATTCTATTCCTCCAGTATCATTCCCCAACGAAACGAGGGTAGCGGAACAATTACTATTGGTCCATTACCGAGTGAGTGCAGGGAACGTAGGGTGAGATACCCCGCCCCTTGGGGCGCGGCAGCGGAGGCGAAGCCTCCACTTTCCAGGGCTTGCCCTGGGGTTGCGATACCATTCATTTCACATACAGTGTCACATCGGATGTATCCGAGTGTATTTCAATTTCCGTTCCCCGGGCGGCCGCAAACAGCGACGGCAAGGAGAAGATCGCCAATATGTAACCACGCGCTTTGCTCGTATCATCGGCGATAAGGCCCAGCACCGCATAGGCGAGCGCGGCGAGCACAAATACGGGTAAGAGCAACAGGTATACCAGAATCAGTGGTATGAAGAAGGCGAACGAATGTTCGTCATCATGGACCCGTATCCAAAACAGCATCGGCAACATTACCGTATCTCCTCCAATGCCTGGGAGACGTCGATATCTCCCCGCTCCAATTTGTCCAGGATGGAAGAGACCGAATCGGTGACATCCACCTTGATGTCCACGATATCCAATCGGCTTGCGATCGCGTTCAACCGGTTCTTCACCGTCGGGTAACTGATGCCGAATATCGCCTCCATCTGTTTGATCGACCCATGGGTCTTGACGAAAGCAGCGATAAAAACCTGGTCCTCATACCCCAATTTTCCGAGGGGAGGCAGCTGGAAGTTCCCTTCGATGGTGATTCCATCCTCCGGTACAAACACCTTGGTGATATGAAAGGGTTTTCCATTCGTCATTGCTGTCAACTTCTGCCATTCGTGTTCCATGGTCACCTCCAGTACTCTTGCCCCAACATTACTACCAAAATTAATAAATGACAATATAAAAATTAAGAAAATTAATAAAGATGTATTAAAAAATTAATTTTTAAAGTACCAGGTACGCTTTTTGCATTTTGTATGCAATATCTTGCCGTCCAATCGATTCCCATCCCATATCTATGCAATTATGCTATAGTTGTGTGATACCGATATGAAGAAGGATCTGATTCGATGCAGTTTCATGAAAAACTCAAGTCGTGTCGACTCGCAGAAGGGTGGACCCAAGAGCAGCTTGCGGAGCGGGTGTGTGTCTCCAGGGTTACGGTTTCCAAATGGGAAACGGGACGGGGCTTCCCGAATCTGGGCTCATTGCAGCAACTGGCAAGCCTGTTCCGGCTTTCGATCGACGAGTTGCTGAGCACCAACGAACTGGTTGCGTTCGCCCGGTCGGAAGTGGAGCATACGACCGAACAATCCCAAACACTCATGTTCGGTCTTCTCGATTTCGTGGTTGTCCTGTTGTTGGCGCTCCCCCTTTTCAACAACGGCAAGGCCATATCCGCCTCGTTGATCGACTTCGTCCCGATCTCTTCCTTCCTGCAGCCGATGCTCGTGACAGCCATAGTGGCCATCGCCTTGTTCGGAGTTGCCGAACTAGCCCTCCAGCACCGACTCTTCCAGACTTGGAGCCGCAGGATGCATGGCATCTCGTTGCTTCTCTCGCTCATGCTCCTCGTGCTGTTTGTGAGCTGCCGTCAACCATACCACTGCATGTATGTCCTCGGCCTGTTGGTTGCAAAGGCCCTTTTCCTGCTAAAACGACGATGATACGAAAAGTATCGGCACTGTAAACCTCTGGTTGTGGCACTTCCATCGCAAGCATGAACAATGGTTGCACGGGGGTGCGATAATGAAACGAGACCTACTCGCGGCAGCGATCCTACTGCTGGGCTTTTTCCTATTGGTTCTGCTTCTCCTTGTTGTGGATGTCCGACCTATCGGTCCACACGGGTCGTCTGTCGGTCTGGCAGGCTTGAACGGTGCCGTCCACCGGGCCATTGGGGTCCATCCGATCTGGTATTCGGTCACGGACTGGCTTGGACTGACGGCTTTCCTGCCGGCACTGGTATTTGCGGGCATAGGGTTCTCCCAGTTGCTACGTACCAGAAGCCTGCATCGGGTCGATTCTTCCCTGCTTGTCCTGGGAGCTTCCTATCTGGTTGTGCTCTTGCTGTATGTCTTTTTCGAACTGGTTGTCGTCAACCATAGGCCTATCCTGATCGATGGGAATCTGGAGGCTTCCTTTCCCTCCAGCCATACCATGGCCGTCGTCTCCGTCATGGGGACGGCATGCGTGCAGTTGCGCAGGTATGTGGCCAATACGTTGGTCGGAAGGTGCTTGCAGGGTACGGCTATGCTTGTTGTGGCGATTACGGTACTGGGAAGGCTGTACTCGGGAGTACATTGGTTCACCGACATCGTGGGGGGTGTGCTCCTCGGTTCTGCGATTGTCCTTGTGTTCCGTGGTGCGACCAGCGGGGAAGGCCAGTGATGAGAAAGGTGCTCGCCATTGTGTTGATCTCGGTTGTATGCTCTACCGTTTCCCTGTCTGCCCAGGTATATCCCATGGTTGCACAAACGGGTGGGAGCGTCGTCGATCACTTCCTCCGTTTCACCATTCTCATTGGCATTTGGTATCGCGTGGTGAGAAGCTGCCAAGGTAGGCGAAGTGGACAGTGGCATGCAGAGTCTTTCTTCTCCGTATTCGTGTCGCAAATTGCTGTAATCCATGCGAAAATTAGGTAATGCCAAATGACTCGTTAGCCAGAAGACGTAAAAGCCGAGTGACGCAATAACCACACAGGTAGTGATGCGAGTCGGGAAGGAAAAAATGGCCAAACTAGTGCGGATTGTGTTGTGTGGTGTTGTGCTGGTACTCATGGTCTCGTGTCTTTCGACGCAGGAGGGAAGCGACACACCATATCGGGAAACGATCAAGGTGGCTCGGGCGGTGGGCGATTCCCTTACAAGCGAATCCGGGAATGCGACTGCCGTCTCGATAGCGGTGATACATGAGGGGGAAATGATATTCTCGCAGGGATTCGGACTGCGGGATAGGGAAGCGGGGCTGCCGGTCGACCGGTATACGCGGTTCAACATGGGGTCTGTGAGCAAAACGTTCACCGCGGCGGCAATCCTGTTGCTGCAACAGGAGGGAAAGCTCGATCTCGATGACGCTGTGGTGGATGTGCTGCCAGGGTTCACCATGGCCGATCAACGCTACAAGGATATTACGATACGGATGCTGCTGAGCCACACCTCGGGCATGGGGGGCACCAACGGGCTCAATGGAATCACCTCCAAACGTGATCCGACCTATTTGACTGAGACGCTGAAGGAACTGGGACAATCATCACTCAAGCACGATCCCGGAGCCTTTTCTCCGTATTGCAACGATGGCTTCACTGTAGCGCAAGCGGTGGTGGAACAGCTTGCGGGGATGTCGTTCGCGCAGTTCCTGCAGGAACGGATCTTTGACCCGTTGCATCTGGAGCACACGTCGGCAGGGTTCCTGGCGGGAGAAGACAACATCGCCTATGCGTATGAGGACAAGACGACACGTCTTCCCCTCGAGTTCGTGAATATCATGGCATCGGGGGGACTCACCACCACGGCTGAAGACCTGTGCAGGTATGCCTTGGCAGTCTGCTCTCCCATGGCAGACACTCCCGCGATACTCCAACCCGAAAGCATCGGTGAATTCACAACTGAGCAGCGGCCTGATTTCGACTTGGCGATGGACCTCGGCAGGTTGTTGACCCATGGACTGGGATGGGATTTTGTATCGTGGGAGCCGTATCACCAGCAGGGTGTGGGTGTATTGGGGAAAACCGGCGGGACCCTGCACTACACCACGATGCTGTTCGCCATACCGGAGTCGCATTCCGCGGTTGCGCTGGTCTGCTCGGGACAAGTCAATCCACACGAAGCCACACTCCCCATCCTCGATGCACTGCTGAAGGAGACAGGAATCATTTCGTCTGCATTGGAGCAGACGGAGGGGGATTTGTCACCCGTGGTGCCGTTGCCGGATGACTACGCATCCTACGAAGGGTATTATGGGTCTGATGTCGGAATATACCGTATCGAATTCGAGGTAGAGTCATCGTCCCTACACCAATACGCATGTAATGGTGCTTCATTGGAACTCAACCTCACAGCACAACACAGGGGTAATGGAATATTCGAGGATGACTCGGGAGTCCGCTTGGCGTTGCGCACCATGCTAGGCACGCCTGGCGTTCTGATGATCAACAAAAACTACAGCCAGGCCAATCTGCGCATGACACGTCTTCCCGAACTTCATGACGCTCCCCTGCATGCGTTCTCCGAAGGGACCTGGCTACCCGAGAACCTCTCATCATCCGATCTGATCATGCTACCTTTCCATACAGCTTTCTGGGATGCGTTGCCTTCGTATCTCGTAGTCACCTGGGAGTCCTCCATCCCCTATGCCATTACGTCTGCGTCCAGCACGTCCATGGTACTGCCTGCTGTGCGTGATCAGATGACGGTTCGTCTCGCTGCCGACAATCGGTTGATGCTTGGTGCGTATCGGTGTATCAAGACCGATGATATCGCACCTCTGATCAACGGCGAACGGATCGAGGCGGGTGTGGATACATCTTCGGTGTGGCGGAGTATGCAATCACACGGCATGTTGTCGTGTGAGATACCGCCTGGGGGCAGAATCATTGTGCTTGGATCGGATTGCACCAATACGTATGATTCATTGTATGCTGATT
>PGXU01000121.1 GCA_002839335.1 Spirochaetae bacterium HGW-Spirochaetae-4 | reverse complement strand
GACCGTTCAAGGGCTGTCCTCGATGCGGTGGATCTCGTATTGCTCGATATCAAGAGTATCGACGACAAGCAATGCTGGAGTCTCACAGGGCGGGGGAATGCACAAACACTCGCAACGCTCGACTATCTGGAGAGCATCGGGAAACCCGTGTGGTTGCGGCATGTGCTGCTTCCCGGTTGGACGCTCGAGCGGCAGCAGTTGAACACGCTGGCGGACCATCTTGCGCAATACCGGTGCATCGAGCAGGTCGAGTTGCTTCCATTCCACAAGATGGGTGAATTCAAATGGAAGGAGCTGGGGTACCAGTACGCCCTCCTTGGCACTCCGGAGCCGACGGATGATGCCGTATCGATGGCACGGGAAATCATGGAGGCCAGGGGTTTGCAGGTGTTGTTGCGCAATCATGACATCGAAACCAAATCCAAGAAAATCGGCTAGTGATCAGTAACAACTTAAACTTGTGGCTGGGCTTGGAGCGGATGGTACAGATTGCCAGACCAACGCTGGACGGCGTGGTGGGGCTCCCGTATAATCGTTGGAGAGAAGGAGAACCCAATGCGTATAGCGATCTATGGAGCCGGTTCACTCGGTACGATTCTTGGGGCGTATATTGCCAAGGCGGGCTTGGATGTCGAGCTCATTAGCCGAAATGCCGCCCACGTGGAGGCATTGCAAACCAAAGGTGCCCGGATTGTGGGTACTCATGATATGTGCGTCGAGGTGAAAGCGTACCTACCCCAGCAGATGCACGGAACCTACGATGTCATACTCCTGTTGACCAAACAGTTGGAGAATGCATCGGTCGTGGCATCGCTCAAACCATTCTTGGCCTCTGATGGAGTACTCTGCACTATGCAAAACGGTCTTCCGGAACCCGAGATCGTCGGGATTCTCGGAGTAGACCACACCATGGGATGTGCCGTCGGATGGGGTGCCACATTGCTGGAACCTGGAGTCGCCGAATTGACCAGTGCCGCCGATACGCTCGTATTCAATCTCGGCATCCCCGATGGTGGCGATACGGCAAAACTCGATGTGGTTGCTTCGATCCTGCGCACCATGGGAACCGTAGTGGTCGAACGGAATTTCATGGGGGCCCGATGGTCGAAACTGTTGGTGAACGCCTCCTTCAGCGGCATGGCAACCGCTTTGGGTTGCACCTTCGGCGATGTCTCGACCGACAGGCGGGCGCGGCGATTGGCCCAACTGATCATAAAGGAATGCATCGATACTGCCCACGCACTGGGTGTGGAGATCGAGCCGATCCAAGGCAAGGATATCGTGCGTCTATTCGATTACCACAATCCGTTCAAACAATGGATTTCCTTCATATTGATTCCCTTCGCCATGAAGAAGCACGCCAAATTGAAACCTAGCATGCTGCAGGATATCGAGAAGGGAAAACCGTGCGAGATCGATGCCATCAACGGCGTAGTCTCCATGCAGGGAAGGATCGCACAGGTTCCCACACCCGTGAACGACCGGGTAGTCGAGACGATCCACCGGATCGAAAAGGGCGAGTTGACACCGTCGATGGGCAATCTTTGTCTTTTACAAGATTTCAGGTGACAGTTGAAAATTCCCAATCCAACCGGTGGTGTGGTATATTCATACTTGGAGGGCAACAATGGGTATTCAACCGGACGAAGCTATGTTGGCTGCGGTAGATCGGGCTCGGAAACACATGCGGGCAGACTTCGGGGGCCCTTTCGGTGCAGCTATCATCAAGGATGGGCAACTGGTCGCCATATCGGCAAACTCGGTTCTCAGGGACCATGACGCGTCGGCACATGCCGAGGTAAATGCGATACGTGAGGCGGGAAGGGTACTCGGAACCCACGACCTTTCCGGATGTATCCTCTACGCGACCGGCTACCCGTGTCCCATGTGCCTTTCGGCGATTATCTGGGCCAATATCGGTACGGTCTATTTCGGGTGTGATGCCAAGGAGGCCGAGGAGATCGGTTTTCGGGATGATTTCATCTATCGGTTCATCGAGGGCAAGCGGGCCGACGGAAGCATCCTCACCTTGCATCAGTTGGAGCATGATGCATGCCGGGCGTTGTACGACGAGTATAGGGAAATGGGAAAGGTAGTATATTGACCCTCTGCTCCGATAAGCCGATCAGCGAAGTTTCCATGCAAGGTCGGAAAGGAAAAGTTGCTGTTTCAATGAAGCTACTGTGCTATCCCTGTTGATATGGACAAACTCGATGGCCATGATTTCGCACCAATCCTCCAACATCTCTGCGGTCGCATCGTAACTGAGTACCGCGTGATGGGCTCCACCGGCAAGCATCCACAGGTGGCTTGCAGTGTTCAAGTCAGGTTCAGGGCGCCACATCACCCGTGCGACCGGCAGCTTCGGCATGCGGAATATCGGTTTGACCACCTCGATATCGTTGACTATGAGCCTTACCCGTCCACCCATGTCCACCAATGATACCAGCACCGCCTTCCCGGAATGGCCTTCGAAGACCAATCGTGCGGGAGGTTCTTTACCACCGATTCCCAAGGCATGGACTTCGATCCGTGCTTTTTCGGTGGCGATCGAGGGACAGATCTCCAACATGTGGGCACCGAGGGAGAGTTCGTTTCCTTTCTCCAGGTGATAGGTGTAGTCCTCCATGAAACTGGTGCCTCCATCCATTCCCTCGGTCATTCGCTTTATCAGACTGGTCATTGCCGACACTTTCCAGTCACCTTCCCCCCCGTAGCCATATCCTTCCTTCATGAGGTCCTGGCTGGCAAGGCCCGGAAGCTGACGCATCTGCTGAAGATCCTCGAAGGTATTGGAGAAAGCCTGTGCCCCCTCACGCTCAAGGAACTTTCGCATGGCGACTTCTTCCCTGGCCTGGTAACGGACTGTTTCCACATCGTTGGTGACCAGTTCGTAGGTATCGCGGTAGGCCTGCATTTGTGCATCGACCTCTACTTCGCTGACGGCCTCCAACTCCCTGACCAAGTCTCCGACACCCCACGTGTTGACTTGCCAGCCAAGTTGCATCTGTACCTCGACCTTATCCCCTTCCGTAACGGCTACATTGCGCATGTTGTCGCCAAATCGGATCACCTTGAGTTTTCGGCTTTCAACAGCTCCAATGGCAGAACGCATCCACGATCCGAGCGACTGCCGAACCTGTGCATCTTCCCAGTAACCGGTGATAATCTTACGTCCGAGACGCATCCGGGCGGCGATGAACGCATGCTCGCGATCCCCGTGGGCCGATTGGTTCAGGTTCATGAAGTCCATATCGATTTCAGTATCGGGAATAGTGCGGTTGAATTGGGTATGGAGATGACAGTAGGGTTTCTGCAGAAGGTTCAAGC
Source organism: Spirochaetae bacterium HGW-Spirochaetae-4 (assembly GCA_002839335.1). Lineage (GTDB taxonomy): Bacteria > Spirochaetota > Spirochaetia > Sphaerochaetales > Sphaerochaetaceae > UBA8525. The sequence goes on along the minus strand of PGXU01000121.1, from coordinate 1,004 downwards.
CATTGATCCACATCTTCGAAGGTGAGAACGTATGCATCCAGGTAATGATTCCTGCGCAGGCTTCAGTGTAGTTCGCTTCCCTGATACAAAGTTCGATCTCTTGGGAAGTCTTGACCGTTTCGCGATACACCACCTTGGCAGGAAGCATACCTGACGAATTAAGCCCATCCACCATCTGTTTGGCGTGGGATGCCACCTGTGCCAATGTTTCCGGACCATAGAGAAATTGTGAACCGACCACGAACCAAAACTCATACGCACCAATCGGTTTCCTATCCATTCTTCTCCTCCTGCACACAGGTTTTCCGGGCTCTTTCCAAACTTATGCGTTTACGTTAACGCACTTGTTTTACATTGTCAATGTGCTGTGCCATCCTGGCAAGTGGAGAATGGAAAATCCGCATAAAAATACCTTGGAGCGTTGTTGGAAGCCAATAGGGAAAAGTTGCAACTTCATGGACAGCAGCAGTGGATGTGGTATACTTGCGTTATAACTGCATTTGAATTTCCAGCCCAAGAAAAAGGATTGCGTTATTGCCATGACAATTTCAGAAATCGCAAAACTAGCACAAGTATCGATAGGGACAGTCGACCGGGTGTTGCATAAGCGGGGTCGGGTCGCTCCGGAGACCATAAGCAAAGTCATGACCATTGTGGAGGAGCATGGGTACCAGCCCAACACCTACGCACGCAACCTGAAGCTGAGCAAGCGTTTCACCATTGGAATCCTCATTCCCCATCTACATTCCGAATACGGATACTGGTCCCTCATCTACGCCGGTATCTTGAAAGCGGCAAAAGAGCTCTCTCCACTCGCCGTTACCATCGATATGCTGGAGTTCGATCGTTCCCGCAAAGGCTCCCTGTATGAGAAGGGGACACAATTGCTGGAGAAGAGCCATGATGCATTGCTCATGGCCCCGGTTATGGCTGACGAAGCGAGGGCATTGCTCGCCGTTTACCCCGGCTTGGACTATGCTTTCATCGATTCTCCGTTGCCTGAT
>PGXU01000120.1 GCA_002839335.1 Spirochaetae bacterium HGW-Spirochaetae-4 | reverse complement strand
TACCCCATCAGCCCAGCACCGGTATCCAGAGTAACGATATCTCCTTCAACTCCGCTGGCAATATCTAGTGCAAGACGATCCCAGTAAGCTTCATTGGGAATTGCTGCAAGTTCAACCGTTACATTGGGATGCAGCTTCTCGAATTCTGCAATGGTTGGCAGGAGTTCGGTTTCGTGTGCAGTGGCATCAAACCACTGGTACCATGTCAGTACAACCTGTTCGTCCTCTTTTTGGCCAGCTGCAAAAAAGGCAGCGGGAACCAGAAGCATCACGATTAGCATAATTAGCATTTTTTTCATGATTATTCCTCCTTGTTGGAATCCTTTACAGTATCCTTACCTGTATTGTGATGGTTGTCAAACTTTTTTCATAAATTTTATTAATTAATTTCTCTTTTCATAACAATTTTTCATTATATATATTTTTTTCATAACAGTTTTACATTCTTATTGACGTACCAGTTTTTTCGTGGAACTATGTAAATACGCAGGGAGGTGATACTGATGCCTAAGAAAGTCTTGAATTCATTTCTACGTGAACTTAAACGTGATATACAGGTGAACCACATCCCAGGTGATCGATACATGACCATGAGAGCCATTGCCGAGACGTTCAGGGTAAGTTTGCAAACTGCGCAGAAGGGTATTGCCATATTGGAGTCCGAGGGAATGGTAAAGAGTAAAAAGAAGTCAGGTATCTATGTTGAGAGTCTGGAAAGTCATGGAGAGACGAACGGCAAACATTTGGTGGTGCTTTCGAACAAGCAGGATCAACGGTTCTACAAAGTCTTCCTGGAGGGAGTGGAAAAACAACTGGAAGGAACAGGGATTTCTGTGGAATTGATTGTCAATAAGCATGACAAGACAGATGATTTGATTTTTGGTGAATATTTAGTTTCCCTGAAGGCAGATGGTATTATCGCCCTATCTTTCGATAAGTCGGTTCTTCCTTTCTACCACGTAATTCGTGAAAGAGTGGATATTGTTTCCGACATTATCATTGATCAACTACCGATTTTACCGGCCGTACAGACCCACAACTATAAGCATGCACATACCGCCGGTGAAATCCTGATCCAGAACGGATACAAAGACTTTTACGTTTTCGGCTACTTTCCGGAACAGAACAAACGTTATAAAGGTTTCTATGATGCCGTCATACCTCAAGCACGCTCTGTCACCTACATCCATCTCTCGGACATTGAGGCTATGGCTAAAACCGATGCAATATTTCACAATCTCACAAAAACGACAGCTGTGTTCTCCTGTGACTACTCAACAAATTATATTTTAGCATCGCAATTCTTAAAGCATAATGTGAAGATTAGTGCGTTCAATTTTCTCGCGTACGATAGCGAATCAGACTTCTTTCACTATCCGGGATTACCCCCCATACGCTGTGTGGCTCCGTCATTCTTCAATTTGGGAGAGGCATTAGCCGTTACCATCCTCGAAAAGTGGAAGACCGGGACATTTCCCACACCTTTGCAGCAAAAGATTTGATTTTGGAACTCCATGGTGTTGGAATGCCACCGATTGCATTGGCCTTCGAAGATATCAAGTCAGGGAAAATCGGTAGTCTCGCCTCTATGTACTATCGATTGAACCACACATTTTTTGTTCCTGCCGAAATGTTTCCATGAAGTTCAAAATCGCCTATTCTCTACACGGTACCAGGTACGAAAGTTTGATTTTGTATACAAAAAGCAAAAACGGCACCTAGTACTTGCGAGTCTCCTAATTAGGAACCTGGTATCAATGAATATTCACTTACAAGAAATTCTATCTCTCTTTTAGCTTGTAAACTTAACGGTTTGAACGGAGATCTACACGATCCGCAATCAAAACCTTGAATAGTCAAAGCATATTTTACCCCATTGAAAATTCCATGACTTACCAGCAACTCGACACAAGAGTTCACCTTGGATTGTTCTTTCAACGCTTCAACCATTTTCCCTTCACGGTACAATTGCCTGATCAATACAAATCGGGAAGCAAAAAGATTTACAGTTGTTCCTATTGCCGAATCAGCTCCAGCGGCAAGGGCACAAAGAAACGTTTCATCAAATCCATTGAAATATATCTTGTCTGGATACGCACTGTGCATCCGCTCCAAGCCATACAAGTCAGTAGACGTATGCTTCACTCCAATTACCAACTCTTGTTCCAACAAGGAGCCGGCGTTGTGCTTGTTGAATGAAATTCCGGTGAATTGGGGAATATTGTAAATAATCACAGGGACCTGGGCTTGCTGTACAACATCTTCATAATATCCGAGAATTTCCGATTCTGAGAAATTGTAATAGTACGGAGGAATCATGGACACAGCTACTGCACCCGAGTCGATGGCACCTTTGGCCAGCTTAACTGCATCGGCGGTCCGAATAGTACCGACATGGGCGATGACTGGAACTCTTCCAGCAACCTGATCCACCACCGTGTCCACGATCGACTGCCGTTCCTCCAGGGTAAGCAACAAAGCCTCACCCGATGATCCGCAACAATAGAAGCCTTCGACACCCTGGGCAAGCTGATGGTCGATCAGAGCACGTAAAACATGGAAGTCAACATTCTCATGTGCGTCCATTGGAGTAACCAATGCTGAATAGATACCACGTAATTCTTTCACCTTTCCCCCTACCATGCAGTCCAACCACCATCCATTACTAGATTCGCACCCGTCATATACAACGATGCGTCTGAAGCTAGAAATATGATAGCTCCATTGTATTCCTCAGACCTCGCCATCCTTCCAATCGGCATTCGTTCACAATAGTTCTTCTGAAACTCGGCATCCTGCGTATTCCTAAACACACCACTTGGACTAAGGATATTTACTCGTACGCCTTTCTTTGCCCAATAAGTGGCACAATAGCGAGTCAAGTTATAAAGACCCGATTTGGCAGCCGAATAGGCAACCGGTTTTATAAATGGTATTCCCGTCTTATTTTTTTTATATGCATAAATATCTTGAATGGGAGAGAGCATACCATAGATGGAACCGATATTGATAATGGATCCTCGTCCATGCTCGGCCATGAGGGCCCCCACAGCTTGGATCATGAGGAACGTCCCAGTGAGATTCACATCGACAACCTCTCGAAATACATCTTCAGGGAAGTTCTCAAATGGTCCGGAAACTGCTGCAGGCGCACTGGGCTGGGTATCGATACCAGCATTATTTACCAATATATGGGGAATACCCCATCGGGCAACAACTGCATCGACCGCCGAATGGATACACTGTTTGTCTGTAATGTCGACCGTATGAAACGAAACCCGATTTAAATCACGGTCTTCCTTCGAATATAGTTGCTCGATGGAGTGGGAACGCATGGTACGCCCAAAAACCGCTACCTTTGCTCCCCGCTTCAACAATTCGTTCGCAAACTGTGACCCCAACTGTCCCAGGCCGCCAGTGACAATTGCGACTTTTCCCTCCACACTAAACAATGTGTCTTTCATATTATCATGCTCCTTGCTACAAATGATGGGCGAGGTATTATTGTAGGACCTGCTTTGATTTATAATGCTTATATATGTTTGAAACTATAGTGCTTAGAATAATTATGATGAAGAAAATCGAGATTGGCCGCTTGAAGAATATCATCAGATTACCATCGGAGACCAACAATGTCCTTCCGAGATTCGATTCCACCAATGGACCAAGGATCACTCCCAACAATACCGGAGGGACCGGATAGTCGAGAACAGAAAAAATGTAGCCGAGTAATCCGGCTGTCATCATGATAATGATATCGAACATACTGTTGCGCATTGAATAGGCTCCAAGAACTGAGAAGACGAAAATAAATGAAACAATCACGCTCTTAGGCAATGAGAGGACTTTAGCAAAAAATCGCGCTCCTACGAGACCCAATACAATCATGAAGATATTTGATGTGATTGTACTTGCAAATACGGTATAGATGATTTCTGGCTTATCAGTAAATAGCAATGGTCCAGGTTGAAGTCCGAGCACCATAAGACCCCCGAGTATTACTGCGGTTGCAGCTTCACCTGGAATTCCAAGTGTGAACATCGGAATCATCGCACCATTCACACAGGCATTGTTTCCTGCTTCGGGGGCAGCCACTCCCTCAATCGATCCGTTGCCGAACTCCTCGGGATGCTTGGATGACCGCTTCGCTTCACCATAGGAAAGAAATGCTGCAATATCTGTACCGGTACCCGGTACAGCACCAACAAAAGTACCGATAAATGCAGACTTGACGATATGTGGAAGAATGCGTAGAAATTCCTTCATTGAGATGCCGACCCTAGTCAATTTGATTTGTGGCGGTGTAACCTCTCGTGAATCACGGACTCCTTCGATAGCCTG
>PGXU01000042.1 GCA_002839335.1 Spirochaetae bacterium HGW-Spirochaetae-4 | reverse complement strand
AGGGAATCGCCGTTGTCGGCAGTTCGAAGGCCTCCGTATTCTTGAACGTCGAGCCGGTTGCCGCGATATTCATCGGAGTCGTGGTACTGGGGGAAACCTTGACGGTAATTATCGCCATGGGAGCCATTCTGGTGATCGGTGGCCTGTTGCTGACCAATTACCGTCCACGGAAAAACTCGGTGCTCAAAAATCGGGATCGAGGGTGAACCGCATCGCCTGACCTGTACTTGGATGGGTGAATTGAAGGGTGTAGGCATGGAGCATCAACCGCGAGGTCTCCGAACCCGAGCCGTACAAGCGGTCCCCTACGATAGGGTGACCCAAGCCCTTTTCATGTGCGCTGTGCAAGCGAAGCTGGTGGGTCCGTCCGGTCAGCGGTTCGAATTGGATGCGTGTGACCAGGACCTTGTCCTCTCCAAACGGTTCGACCCGAATCTTCTGCCATACTGTCGTTCCCCACTTGCCGAGCACCGGATCATACTTCTGGCGCGGTCGGTTGTCGGGATCGTAGCGGAATGCCAACTCGATTTGTCCCGAATCCTTGGGAACCACTCCTTCGAGCAGTGCCACATAACGCTTGTGGACCTGGCGCTTGATAAACTGTATCGACAAGTCCCGGTGGGCCTCCTGGGTGAACGCCAATACCAACAAGCCCGAGGTGTCCATATCGAGCCGATGTACAGACGGTTGATCCAGGCAATCGGGAAACAATCGTTTAACCCGGGCGACAACACAATCCTGCTTGTCATCTCCCCGTCCGGGAACCGACAATAGTCCAGCCGGTTTGTTCACCACGATGATCGAGTCGTCACGGTAGACGATATCGAGACCCAGCATGGCACCCAGCAACGGCTTGCACCGTTCGTCGCACGGTTCGTAGAACTGCTTGTGTATCCTGCTGTTGGACTTATTCGGTGCGCCGTAATGGAATTCGGCCATACTAAGCGGGTGGAGCCCTGTCTTGAAGGCGTGGTTGAGCAATTTGGGGGCACAACAATCCCCGGTGCCGGTCGGAGGAATCCGATTGCCGAACACCGCTTCCATCGATACGGTCGATCCGTCGATACAATGGAAGGTGTACAGGCCGAACAGCTCGCGCTGGATGGCTTGCGAACGTTCCTTCCGCTGGTTCCGCACGGTTTCGGCAACTTCCCCACTGGCCTGTGCAATGGCTTGCGATAATTCGGCGACAGCCTGTGCTCCGATTGCAGCGATGCGTTCGAATTCCGCGGCATCGACCACCGGGGGAACCCATCCCTCGATTTCCCATGCGCCATCGTATTGTCCGCTGAAGGCCTTGAGTACGACCTCCTTCCCGTCCGAATCGCAACATACCAGCACCCCGAACATCTGCCCCAAGGCAGGCCCGAACAGGTAGTCCGTGCCGACAAGCCCCTGCCCCTCGAAATCGAGGCTGCCATGTGTATCGAGATCGTGTTGCAATCGCAGGCAATAGTGGCGGGCTTTCTCGGTGGGCAATGGGTTGGTCATGCTATGGTATTTCCTCTGTGGTGAGTCTACCAGAGTACCATCGGGCAGCTCAAGGTATTCCGTACAGGTGAGCCTCAAAATACTTTCTGTCGGTTTTGTCGGCAGGATATGGTTTTACCACCTGATCCCCCCTTCAGGAGGCACGAAAAACCCAAATTCCATGCAATTGCCTGTACTAAGACGGCTGTTTGTTCTATTATTACACAAACTCGAATTTGTGTCTAATTTGACAAAAGGAATACAAAGTGAAAGAATGGACATTCGAAAATTTTCAAAAGCTGATCGCTTCACTGAAGATCAAGCTCCCCTCATTCGACCTACCAAAACTGACTATTGGAAATAAAACGGCTCCGATCGCGATCGTACAAGGTGGCATGGGCGTCGGCATCTCCCTCTCATCGCTCTCCTCCGCGGTGGCGAACCAGGGTGGCATCGGTATTATCGCAGCGAACGGTATCGGCATGATCGAACCAGACTATTTCAAGGACGGACGGGCCGCCAATATCAAGGGGCTGCGCAGCGAAATCAGGAAAGCCAAGGCACAGAGTACGGGAATCATCGGCGTGAACATCATGGTCGCGCTGGAGGATTTCCAGGAACTGCTCAAGACAGCTATCGAGGAGAAGGTCGATGCGGTATTCTTGGGTGCGGGGCTCCCGATCAAGAATCTCCCTGTCGCACAACTTCGGGAAGCAGGTGTGCAGGTGGTGCCGATTGTCAGTTCAGCCCGGGCCACCAACCTCATCTTCTCCATGTGGAAGCGGATTTACCACGATGTGCCCGATGCGGTCGTGGTCGAAGGTCCGAAAGCCGGAGGGCATCTTGGGGTTGCCCAAGCGGATTTGGAGGACAATGCCTTCTCGCTGGAAACTGTTGTCCCCCAGGTGAAGGAAGCTCTCGCCCCCTACGCCGAGGAATTCGGCAAGCCTATTCCCCTTATCGCCGGAGGTGGTATCTTCACCGGTGAGGATATCTACAAGATCATGAAGCTTGGTGCCGATGGCGTGCAGATGGGTACCCGTTTCGCCGCCACCGACGAATGTGACGCCGATATCCGCTTCAAGGAAGCCATCGTCGCCTGTTCGCAGGAGGACATTGGCATCATCAAGAGTCCTGTCGGACTTCCCGGTCGTGCGATCATCAATGATTTCCTCACCTCCACTACCGAAAGGAAACGCAACTTCTCCTGTCCCTGGCAGTGCCTCGCAGGATGCCGGGCGGAGGAATCGAACTACTGCATCTCCATGGCTTTGAACAATGCCCGCAAGGGAAACCTGAAAAGCGGATTCGTATTTGTCGGTTCCAACGCCTACAGGGTCTCCGCCATAACATCGGTCGGTGAGTTGATCCACGAATTGCGCCAAGAGTATGCCGCGGCCCTCTTCGCGGACAAGAAGACCATTTTTACCGAAGTGGCGGAACTGGCTGCCCGGTTGAGACACGAGTACAAGGTCACCGAACAGCGGGCTCGGGAGTTGAAGGATTCGTACCTGCAGGCACTGGCCAATGGTCCGATTCCCGATACGATCGCATCGGCCAAAGCCGAGCTGAAGATTGTGAATGCCCGACTTTCACATATCCAGCATGCCATTACCGAAAAATTGTCCGAGGTGTTCCAGGACAGCTCGCAGCAAACGGCCAATTCCTAGGATATAGCAGGCAGAGACGGGTCTAGAGGCGCATGCAGATGGACTCGTCCAAGCCTTCATCCCAAGGAGCTACCTCATAGGGAGAGAACGCCGTGAACTTGTCGAAGGAAGGCTGTTGCACACAGGCAGTGCCCAGCGCAAGGATCAGCAGGATGATGGTAAGGATTATCGCGTAGAACACATATCGCATGCGTACCATATGTGCCTCCTGCCTTATAAAACAACTGGGAGACACATATGATACATTTTCAGTACATGCAGATCATGTCAGACCGCTAGAACTGGTAATCGTCCTCGGTCAACACGAGCTCCCACGGGTCTGTGGCGGGGAACCACTCCCTGTGGTACAGTCCGTCGTCGACATCGAAGCCAAGTAGATGCAGTTTCACCCCTTCAGGATTCTCGATCGACTCCTGCAACCACGGTTTGTCCAGGGGAACGACCTCGAGCGAAGCATAGGTATCCAGGATATCATCGACAAGCAGGTCGTCACCCCACTCATCCATCAGGTACATCTCGTCGGTTACCAGATGCAGGTACCAGATCATGTTGTCCGAATTGTTGGTGATGTGCAGGACATCGCCTCCGGAAGCCGGTATGACGGAATCCAAATACCACAGGTCCTCGATACCCAGGGTAATATTCCACAGGTCGGTGGTCGGATACCATTCCTTCCGATACTCGTCTCCGTCGGTATCCTTCACGAACACCAGGACCCTGGCATATACATCGAACGGCAGCAAATCGGCGATCCAGGGAACATCCTCGACTGCGATCTCGACAGTATCTCCCGAGCTGAGTACGGTTGGCCCCAACAGGTCGGTACCCAATTCCCCATCGACAAATTCGGCGGGATCCACCAGATACAAATCCTCCAGGTGGTACCCGGTTTTGTTCGTGAATACGATATGCTCCCCGTCCGATACGGGAATGAACGGTTGGTAGGCCGTGTCCAACGCCTCGAAAGGAATCGATATGTTCCAAGGGTCGGTCTCGGGCTTCCATGTCAGATAATACAAGTCCCCATCCGTGTCGATCGCGTTGAGGATAAATTCGCTGCCATCCTTCACCATGATAGCCCGCTGCAAATCGGGATAGTCAGCTAGGAATATCTCTCGGTACTGCTGGTCCTCCAACGGCGATCCTGCGAGCAAATTCGCCATGGTTTCCGATGCAAGGAACATGGATTCGGTGAACAGGTCCACCTTGGGCAAGGTATACCCGGTGGTATTGGTGAGTATCACCCTATCGCCATAGGGCACCACCGGCCGGACTTTCATATACCGCTTGTGCTCTACTGGTGTGGCAACGGATTCGGATGTGGGGGGTGCGGGAGGAACTTCCACTACGGGTGCCGGCTCCGGCACAAGTTCCGCCACTGGTGCGGCAGGTTCAGGTACACTTTCGACTGTCGGTACCTGTTCGACGGAAAGGCCCTGGGGTTCCACTGCGGCGGCCGTTGCACACGATGTAAGCAGAAACAGCATGCCGACGAGAGTAAGAAACACGATGTACAATGCATTTCTTCTCATGATCTTATTCCTTATGTATGTGAAAAAAACAGACGGAACAAAAAAAGGTGACACTACCTGCCCACACATCTTCAATACCGTATTGTACGTGTAGTGATAGTCATTTTGCAATCACAACCTTCTGCATGAAGATAAAAATCCCCAATCCCAAGGCTCCGAAAGCCGTAGCTTCGCCTATGGGTGAATTGGACAATTGTCGTAGCGCATCCTTTCGCTCATTCCGATCATTCTTCTGGTTCTTGCCGCTACTTGGTCCAACTTCTTGCGATTCACTTGTCATGCATTCGGGTCATATGTAAGATACCATTCAATGACAACTTGCCCATGATACAAGATTACCCTATGCAAGTGCTTGTTTTGTAAACACTTAATTTTCTGGAATTTTACCAGTTTTTCATCATTTTTTGATATTTTAGACTACTCAATTGGGGGTGCGGACAAAAAGTTGGACTTTTTATGATGCCAGACCAAGACTCCTGCGATACTCAAGAGGGCTCCTCCCTCCCAATGACATCTTGATTCGTTCTTCATTGTACCAAGTGATGTAGTCATCAAGTTCGGCACAGAAATCTTCGATGGAAACTCCCTTCCATGAACGATTGTAAAACATCTCATTCTTCAACCTTCCAAAAAATCCTTCACACGCTGAGTTGTCAGGGGAACAACCTTTTCGGGACATCGACCGAACCAGCTGAGAGTTCCCAATCCTCTCAATCCAACCAGGCCAACGGTAATGTCCCCCGCGATCAGTGTGCAGTATTGGGTGCTTTCCATCCTCCAGTGTGAGAATAGCTTCATCAAGCATCGAATTGACCAGTTTGGCATCAGGGCTGATCCCCCTGGTCCACGAAGGAACCATGCCATCAAAGCAGTCCACAATAGGGGAAAGGTATACTTTGCCTGCGGGAATGCTGAACTCGGTGATATCGCTGAGCCATTTCTCATTCGGGTTGTCGGCATGGAAATCACGCTGGAGCAGGTTCTCCACCCCGATACCGATCTCTCCCATATACGAACTGTATTTCTTTCTCTTTGGCAAGAATACGGCCAGCTGTTCCTCATGCATGAGACGCAAGACCACTTTCTGTGAAAGGATCTCACCTCCTGCTGTGAGGACTATGTGCAGACGACGATACCCATAGCATCCTCTTCCCTTCTTGTATGCCGTGTGCAAGTGAGCTCTTACCGCAGCATACTTGTCTCTCTTCATTGCGTTCCTTTGATAGAAGAAACTGCTCTTGGCCATGTGTACGGCAGCCAGCAGTTGCTGTACGGGATAGCTACTGGCAAGGGCATCGACCACCATGGCCTTCTCTCTGTTCGACAGTTTCTCAATGTCGATGCCCCCTCGTTTTTTTAGCACTGACGCAGCTTTCTCCATAATGTCCTTCTCCATCTGGAGTTGGTGGACCTGTCTCTGGAGCTTGTCCCGCTCAGCCTTCAATGTTTCACATTGTTCCCTCAGATTGGATTCCGATTCGGGTTGCTGATCGCCGGCACTTCTTGGTTTATTCTTTCCCATGGTAGACTGCTCTCCATCTCCGAGCAAACGACGCTTCCATTGGGAGATGGCACTCCGGGTGACCCCAATTTCTGCTACGACATCCTTTGGCCTTTTCTCTCCGGATGCCACGGACACGACAGCGTCTATCTTCTGCTCGTCTGTATACTGTACAACAGACCGGCCCCTTTTCAAAGGATGGCAATCAAAGGGAAGATCTGCGCGAACCCATTCTCCCAAAAGTGCACGACAAGGATATCCTATTGCTCTCACCGTACGGGAAAGACTCCTACCATGCTCTAGATAATGAGTCACTGCGGATGCTCGTTGTTCAACAGTATACCCAAGTCTGAACGGCTTATGCACGTCGCCCTGTTTCTGATACTTCAAGTACCATGTCTTGAGCATCTTATGGGTTGGATAACCAAGCTCTCGGATTACTGCACTGGCAAACTTGTCATACTTGATGTAGAGCTCTATGGCCTTCTTCCTCTCTTCGTATGAATACATTCTCTTCTCCTTTTGGAGTCCAAGAAAATGTCTTCACCCCCATTTCGTCAATTTTTATCCCACGTACGCACACTCGTATCCTCAACAATACCGTTGATTCTTATGCCAATCAGTCTTGGGGTTTGGTGGTTTTCTTCGCCCTATTCACAATCTTCTTGGAACTGTAGTGGGTGCTCTTTCTTACCTTGTTCCCGTACTCATCGACCTCAATGTTGGAGCGTTTCGCCTTGAGTTTTTGCACGCGCTTGAAACGTCGCTCATGGATGATTGGGGGGTGATGGTTTCTAGATCGATGGACTTCGAGCGGGTTGCTCACCATTCTCTTGGTGGATGGGAACTCTGCAGACTCTATTTCTCCGTACAAAGAGGCACCGGTATACTTCTCATTGGTGAGGATGTTCTCGCTCTTGTTCTCACTCTCAGCCTGGGCTATGCCCGCATGGAGTGTAAGCAGCAACTCCCCCGCCTGGCCGAGGAGGTGGATTCGCTCATTGTAGAAAAAGACATCAACCTTCAGTTCCTTGAGTCGCCTGAGCGTGACCAGAAAATCCACGCAGTTGCGTCCAAACCGGTTGATTTACTTGGTGTAGATCATGTCGATCTATCCCGCCTCGCAGTCGGTCAGCAAGCTTTGGAATCCCGGACGCGAACTGATGGTTCGTCCTGACTTGATATCGGTATAGGTACCGACATATTCCCAATCGGGATTCTCGAGGATGTCCTCCTTCTCGAAGTCCATCTAGGCAGAGAGACTGTTTTCTGAATTATGGAAACTTACTACTTAACAAAACAAACAGTATTATCAAAAAGCAGTTTCATGGCTTCTACTTCCAAAGAAGAAATATCCAGCAATATTTGAGAGGCTTCTTTAAGCTGTTGAGCATTGGATTTTTCCCCCGCGCTGCAAATGAGTTGTGATACCTCCCTCCACATGGGAGCAATCTCTGCAAATTTCACATATGCCTCATGAAATCCCATATCAGGATACAGGACATCACATTCTTTCAGAAAATCCCGGTACATATTCCTGAATAAAGAACCACCCGTGCCTCCCTCGTCCATTAATTGGCCTGCTTGGATGATCAGTTGTGGAGTCATACCCGGTTTCTCAAGCCACTTTATGATAGCATTCGCAGTTTTTTTGATTCCCTTGAAGGATATGTTCTGGATCGGTGGGTTCAGGTATTGCTCGGAATTCTTATTGACAGCGCAGGCAATGACGCTTTTCATGTCGGGCAGTTTGTCGGTGGCAGTTATGGTGAACGCCCTGTTCGGTGAAGACATGGGGCCTTTGTAATTCCTCGCTTCCGCAATACTCCACAAACTTGACTTTACCTGCGCATTCCCATCAACTAAATAACCAAATTCTTCGTCATACCCGTACATGGCTACATAATGACCAGCAAAATGTATATTGTCTCTAAAATACTCCAGAAAATACATATCCAATTTCAGCCCTACCGGTATTCCCCTGTCGATATTCGATTTTACATATTCCCATGCTTTCGCTTTAGAGGCAGTTTCTTTTACCTCCAATTTCACGTTCAATCTTTGCGCAATGTTTTCTGTTAAAACATCCTGCTTACAGCGTCCGCCTAAAAATGGGAACCCCATCTGTTTGCTATCCCAATAAATGAAGCTAAGGCCTTCCCCGATTCCAAAAAGCATTGGCTCTGAAAGTGTTAATCCGCAATGTTGAAGTAAATTGCCGACCGCCGTTGTTTCACAATGTTTCCCATAGAAGGGTGTAAAGTTTTTAATAATCATTGTTCATTCTCCTTTAATTCATGTAATAATTCGCTTATCCATTCAACTTCGGCCTCAATCAATTTGAGGGGATGGGTAAATAGCGCCCGTATATGTATGACATCTTGTATGATGGCTTGTTGATCCGAATACGCTTGAAGGATATTCAGTTTCCTTTTTTCAAGGCTTTCTCGATATTTGATAAGAGCTTCGTATACTTCCTGCTTAGTCAGAAAATGAGAGAATGCCAACCCTATGGAAAATTCACTGTACACACGTTGGGGAGCATGAAGTATTTTTTTTATCGATTCGCGTACAGGTTCCCGATAATCCTCATTGATAAAGTACACCTTACGAGCTGGAGAGCCGTATTCTTCTTCATACCTCGAACCAATCCATCCCTTTTTTTCGAGGTTTCTTAAGGAATTATAGATCGAGGAAAAGCCGATCTTTGTCCAATTTCTCATGTTACGTTCTTCAATAACCGATTCTATCTCATACCCATAACGATCTTCTTCATATAACAGTGCAAGCAGGATAATTTCAATTTGAGTCAATTTGCTCTCCTTCCGATACGCGCGTATGATCATACCTTTTAATAATTCTCATAGCCCTAAGAGTAATCCACTTGTTCTGCTCGTCTTTTTCACCTATCGGGATCAGCAAACGGTCGCTGTTGTATGTATTCTCCGCTCTCCATCTGCCCATTTCATCTTGTTTGGCGATGACAATCTGTATGGCAGCATCCATGCGGTTGTCTTTGATTCCCAAACCGGTCAGGATATCCAGGATTTCCAAGACATCCGTTTGATACATCAAGGGAAATCCGAATTTGAGCCAGCCTGGTTTCGATTTCCGGTTCAGATCATGGCTGCGTTTGTAAATATGGTGAATCAATATAAATTCGGTTGCTTTTTGTATTGTATCGTTTATTTCTTTCGTTCTTCTTTCTGTCGGTATGGCGCTTAATCCTTTGAGTACCTTGACTACACCCATAAGACAGGTGTGTTCGCCCCAACACATTTCATAATGGTCATACGGCGGAACTTGCGGGTCATCTGTTACACCATCATTGAAACGCATGAAACGGGTAATCCATTCGATAGCTTTTTGCAGTCTCGGGTCATCGAGATAACCGAAATGTATCAGGCTCCACACCATATTCCCAGTCAGGCAGGGGATGACTTCGGTTGCCCTGCCGCCCCCTGTCCTTGCTGCTGTATTTTGTGAAAAACCGCCGTTCTGCTTCTCTTGAGAATTTTCAAGCAGGTATTCGCATTGTTCTCTGATTTGCGGGGTTGCTTCGGCACCCAATTCCGCAAGGGTAATTAATGACCACACAAGACCTTTATATTTGTATGTGTAAAAGCGGGAATAGGATTCAAGATACTCTGGTTCCCTCTGCTTTTGAAGCATATCGGGCACGATGCCTGTTTGCATGATTTGTCGTTTGGCGAACAGGACTTCATTGTCGTCTTCCGGCTTGTCCAAGATATCTTTTAATACAAAATAACGCACGGAAGGAATGTTAGCCTCCAGTAGCCAGTTCGTTGGAACTTCTTTCAGGAGAGTTTTCCAATCATTCACCGATATTACCTCATTTATGCTATTCTAAATATAGAATAGCATAATATGATTTTTTTTCAAGCTTGCACTAACATAAAACGCTTTGAAAAAAAGGTGACACTACCGGTAGACTTGACTTCGATGCCCTATTGTAAGTACGAGAATCGTTACATTGCAATCGGTAATTTCAGCCAGGAGACGATAGTCGCCGATTCTATAACGCCAGGAGCCGCTAAGATTACCTACCAAGCCTTTTCCAATCCTTCGGGGATTCTCACATCCTTGCAAATTCTTACGAATCCAACCGAGAATAAAGGAAGCAGTGTAAGGATCCAATTTCCTCAATTCCTTCAGGGCCTTGTCAGTGAAAACAACCGAATACATCAGAGCAGACCCAAATCCTGTTCGACTTCATCCAGGGAATGGACGACAGGCCGTTTTCGATACTCCTCCAGAGCCCTTTCGTATACGTGCAGATCATATTCATCTTCAATCTGTCGCATGACAGCTTGCCTGATCACCTCGGAGACAGTCATCATTTTCATCTTCGCATAATTTTTAAGCAATTCTGAATCCGCTTCGTTCAAGCGTAAAGAAATCGTCATATACCAACCTCCCAACAATGTAATACATTGTATTACATTTCGTATGGCAAGTCAAATACAACCTTTCCCCACCACCCATAACTTCCACTCCCACTCCAATTCTGGTATTATTGCCCGGGAGGGGGCTTACCAGTGCGTGACCGTCGATTCGTTGCATTGCATCGGGGTGGCGAACTCACCCCCACCGACCACCGGTTGCTCATGGTCTGGGCGCTCGCATGCACCTACCATGTACGCACATGGACTTCCCTGGAATTCAATCCTTCCCTCTTACAGGCTTTGCACACAGCCCAGGAGTGGATCGACGGCAAGGCTACCACTGGCGATGCCATGAAGGCATCGAGGGCAGTGCATGCCGAAGCCAAGGGTATCGGCGACCCGATCGAACAACTACTGGCGCGCTGTGTCGGACAGGCGGTCGCCACCGCCCATATGGCCGACCATTGCCTCGGCCCTGCTTGGTATGCGATCAAGATTGTCCGTGAAGTCGGTGGATCAGTCGATGTGGAACGGGCTTGGCAACTCGAACAACTATCGCTTCTACCCCCGCATTTGGTGATTCTAGTCTCCACTGCCCCGAAATTCACGGGGAATCGTAGTATGCCTGTTTCGACTGACTAACCCCTGTTTTAAAAAAAATTAAAAATTATAAAATTTTTCGCAACCATATCTTGACAGTTTTTTCGGCAAGTGGTATTTCTATTTCCAGTAAAGTAAGTATACGTTTACTTACATTTAAGGAGAAACATGAATATGTTGAAAACAGTACTCGTCATTGTGCTCTCGACCGCAGCGTTGGGAGCAACCTATGCCTCGGTGGCACAATCGGTGCAACACAGGACAGTGGCACCATTCTCGGCAATCGCGCTCAACGGTATGGGCACGGTAAACATCCACCAAGGTCCACAATCGGTTGTGGTCACTGTCGACGAATCCGTCATCGATCGTTATGAGACAATCGTTCAGAACGGCACATTGAACGTCGGATTCGGATGCACCTTTAGCCTGAAGATGTTGCGGGCAATGAAACACCTCGAACACTGCACCATCGATATCACGGTTCCCGATCTCGAGCGCATCTCGGTCAACGGCAGTGGAAAATTGGTGGTCGATTCGTTCAGCGGAGATTCGTTGAGAATCGATATCACCGGTGCCGGAACCGTCGTTTTCGCTGGCTCTTGTGATGATCTGGAGGTAAACTGTACCGGAAGCGCCATTTTCAAAGGCAATGAATTGCAATCGAAGAACGCGAAGATCAGCAGCACGGGAGCAGCCAACATTCAGGTCAAGGTTGAGGAAAACCTTTCCGTGAAGATATCTGGGGCCGGGGATGTCACCTATTGGGGCAATCCACGCATAACACAACGCATATCCGGTGCCGGATCATTGCATCACGGAATTTGAAAGAAGGAAGGAATCACATGCGTAAAGAAACACAACAGCCCAAACCGCTGGGAAGACCGGTGGCGAAGGCCGACGATATTCCGATGAAAGAGAAGATACTATTCGCAGCCATCGACCTGTTCTCCCTCAACGGGTATACCAAGACCTCCGTACGGCAGATTGCACGGGCGGTCGATGTGACCGAAGGGGCGATATACCGCCACTATGCATCGAAAGAGGAGTTGCTGGACGCGGTCTTCTCCTATGCGAGGGAATTCATCTTCACCCCCTTGCCGATCGAAGACCAGTTGGAGAATCCCTCGGGCATATCCGTGTTCCGCGGTCTGCTTGCACCGTTGCCGCAACTGATCACCTCCATGCCGGTTGTGATCAAGATTGCCCGGATCATGTACCATGAGATGCAAAGCAACGAGAACATCCGCTTGTACTACCTGCAGGAATTCGTGCAGCCGGCGGATGTGTATATCGAGCAGCTCTTCACGTCTTGCATAGAGAAGGGATTGGTGATTGCATGTGATGCCAAATCGCTGGCCAATGTATTCAATGCGTTCCGGTCGGAATGGACCTTCAGGCATTTCATTGTCGGTCGTGATAGTGAGGATGTCGGGAAACTCGAAGCTGAATTGGAACGCCATATCCTATTCTTCGAGCAGATGTTTTCCACATCACCGAATAGAAAGGGAGCGGTGCACACATCATGAAACCGATAGTAATCTCCTACTCGTTGACCGGCAACAATGCCGCCTTGGCCAAGCGTATAGCTAGCAAACTGCAGGCCGACCTGGTGGTTGTGGCGGAGCCCAAACGACGTACCATGGGAACCACGATCGCCGACTTGTTGTTGAACCGGAGTCCAAAAGTACGCTTCGCACTCTATGACGAGTCACAGTACGATTTCGCACTGTTTGTCGGCCCGGTCTGGATCGGTCACCCCGCCACTCCTCTGCGCAGGCCGTTGAAAAAACTCGTTCCCGCGATCGGTTCGTATGGATTCGCCACCATCAGCGGTGGTGCCGATGGCCCGAATGCGAAGCTGGGTATGTATCTGAGAAAATTGGTGAATCGCGATCCTGCGCTGCTGCTCGACCTGAGCATCGCGAAGCTGTTGCCACCAGGGTCGGAGATCTCACGAGAAGTCACCTCCGCATACCGAATTACCGACGCCGAAGTCGAGCAACTTGCACAACAGGTGGTGGAAACTCTGAAATGAACGGTTTCAAAAACCACCGTACGTTCCCTGTACCCGCTCGGGTATCAAATGGTAGGGAACCATGAATCCCGAAGCAAGGAAACCGCCTTCCCGATATCATCGATACCCATCGTAGAATACCCCAACAACACCGTGTTGGTGGTTTCCTGTTTCGACAAATCGGAATAATACCGGGACATTCCGTACACTTTCACCCGATTCTTCTCCGCTGAAGAAACCAATTCCGTTTCATCCATGCCATTGTATACATGCAAGACGATATGCAAGCCTGCCGCAACACCATCGATTTCTGAACCCGGCAGCATGTCCCGTATTGCCGAGACCAACGTTTCACGCTTACGCCCGTACGTATTCCTCATCCGATTGAGATGACGCTCGAATTGTCCACTGTCCATGAATTCTTGCAGGGCCTTCTGCTCGAAAGTCGGCACCGGACATACATGGAAATTCAATTTCTCGTCGAATATTCCCACAAGTTTCTCGGGCAACACCATGTAGCTGATTCGTAGTGCCGGGGACAACGACTTTGAGAATGAACCGAGATACACAACCGTTCCCTGCCGATCAAGTCCTTGCAACGATGGAATCGGATTGCCCGAATATCTGAATTCGCTGTCATAATCATCCTCAATGATAAATCTTCCCGCATTCCCATAGGCCCAGTTGAGCAATTGGATACGTCTTCCGATAGGCATGATGCATCCGGTCGGAAATTGGTGCGACGGGGTGATACATATGACATCGACCGGAGATTGCTCCAATGATTCGGGCAGCAATCCCTGTTCATCGAGGGGCAATGGTGTGTAACGTGCACGATTGCTCCTAAAGAGCAGACTGAGCTTTTCATATCCAGGGTTTTCTATGCCATACACGGTCGAAGCCTCGAACAGTTGCATGATCAACTGCAGCAGGGACTCTGTTCCCGAGCTTACGACGATTTGTTCCGGTAGGCAGACAACTCCCCTAGAATACCGAAGATATCTGGCAATACTACTCCGCAATCCAAATTGTCCCTTGGGATTTCCCACTCCCAACAGATCCGTGTCATCCACATTGATACCCTCACGCATGACTTTGCGCCAGCGTGCAAAAGGAAAACGTTCCCGATCCACCCCTTGGTAGGAAAAGTCGTAGTCGAATCGCTGCTGTAGGGGGATATGTTTTGGCATATCCTGGAATCGCTCGCCAAGATCCACCACACCGTCCATTTCTGCTACGAAATAACCGCTCTTTTCCCGCGAAATCAGATATCCTTCGTCGGCAAGCTGGTCATACGCTGCCTGGACCGTGTTCAGACTGCATTGCAGGCTGGCTGCCAGCTTCCTTTTCGATGGCAATTTTTCATTGCAGGAAAAATTGCCACAGGTAATCTCGCTTCTCATCCACGAGTATATCTGGTCGGACAGATTCATTGTTCCTTTTCTTTCTAGCTGCAGGAGGACGTGCTTCATATCTTCAACTCCCAATCTGGTACCATATAATATTCTATTTCTGATACTTTTTATACATTCAGTCTTACCCTATAGTAGGGCAATTGTCCAACAGTAGGAATATGCAAAGGAGACGCAATGATATGAACGACAGATACGAACTCAACAAGAATCTCGCGCAAATGCTCAAGGGTGGAGTAATCATGGATGTAACGACACCTGACCAGGCGAAGATTGCCGAGGATGCGGGGGCATGCGCCGTCATGGCCCTTGAACGGATACCCGCCGATATTCGGGCTGCTGGCGGTGTATCACGCATGAGCGATCCCGGCATGATCAAAAGAATCCAAGAGGCAGTCACAATCCCGGTCATGGCGAAGGTGCGGATCGGGCATATTGTCGAGGCACAAATACTGCAAGCTATCGAAATAGACTTCATTGACGAAAGTGAAGTACTTTCTCCAGCGGACGATGTTTTCCATATCGACAAGAGCACGTTCGATGTTCCGTTCGTGTGCGGCGCAAAAGACCTGGGTGAGGCCCTGCGACGAATCGGAGAAGGTGCGTCCATGATCCGAACCAAGGGAGAACCGGGAACAGGCGATATCATCCAAGCTGTTCGCCATATGCGGCTTATCAACCAACAGATCCGGAATATCCGGAACATGCGGGAGGATGAACTCTTCGAGGCCGCGAAGACATTGCAGGTACCGTACGAATTGGTTCGTCTGGTCTTTGATCTAGGGAAACTCCCGGTCGTCAATTTTGCGGCAGGTGGAATAGCCACTCCGGCAGATGCGGCGCTTATGATGCAATTGGGTGCGGAGGGCGTCTTCGTCGGTTCAGGTATCTTCAAGTCGGGCAACCCGGCGAAACGCGCCCAGGCGATAGTCAAAGCTGTTACCAACTTCGATGATCCGGACCTGCTGGCACACGTATCGGAAGGTCTGGGGGATGCGATGGTCGGCATCAATGAGCAGGAAATCAGGCTGCTTATGGCGGAGCGTGGGGCATGAAAATCGGGGTACTGGCGCTTCAGGGGGGATTTGCCGAACACTCTCGTGCCTTGGACACACTGGGTATACCGAACTTTGAAATCAGAAAGGCAACGGATCTGAACAAAGGCCCCGACGGATTGATAATCCCCGGTGGCGAGAGCACGGTCATGGGAAGACTCCTTCATGAAACAGGATTGTTCTTTCCACTCAAGAAGATGATCGATACCGGTCTTCCCGTTTTCGGAACCTGCGCCGGGATGATCCTCCTTGCGAGACAGATAACCCATGAGCCGAAGCCATATTTTTGCAGCATGGACATATCGGTGAAAAGGAACGCATTCGGGCGGCAGATGGGAAGTTTCCACACCACCGGCGAGTTCTTGGAAATCGGAGATATCCCCATGACCTTCATACGTGCCCCCATCATCGAGATGGAAGGTCCCGATATCCAAATACTGGCATCGGTCGACGGCAACAAGGTAGCGGCTCGAAACAAAACCATGTTGGTGACGGCCTTTCATCCGGAGTTGACCGCAAACCTGCAGGTCTTGCAGTATTTTCTCGCCAAGGTGGTCTAGAAGAGAACATTTTTCCATTATCGTCGGGAGCATTGCGGACAATCGTCAAGAGACAAGTATCATCCCTTGACGAATCCGCACGGATCATCCCAGGCTTTCCATAAGATTCACCATCTCAACTGCAGAGGTACCTGCATCGAACCCCTTGTTGCCTGCTTTTGTTCCCGCCCTCTCAATCGCTTGCTCGATGTTCTCGGTGGTGAGCACACCGAAAACAACCGGCTTCGCATAATCCAGGGATATCTTGCCGATACCTTTGGCCACCTCGTTCGCCACGTAATCGAAATGTGGGGTGCTTCCCCTGATTACACAGCCCAGGCAGATGATGGCATCGTACTTGTCACTCATCAGCATACGTTTGGCAACCAATGGAATCTCGAAGGCACCGGGACACCATGCCAAATCAATATCCTGTTCGTCGGCACCATGTCGCTTCAGGGAATCCAAAGCTCCGTCGATAAGTCGTGATGTGA
The DNA here is from genome assembly GCA_002839335.1 of Spirochaetae bacterium HGW-Spirochaetae-4. Classification (GTDB taxonomy): domain Bacteria; phylum Spirochaetota; class Spirochaetia; order Sphaerochaetales; family Sphaerochaetaceae; genus UBA8525. Next base: position 11,319 of record PGXU01000042.1, on the reverse strand, counting down.
TGAATTCGTTGAACCGTGCTGCCACGATTCCGAACTTCTTGCCTTTCGCCACCAAATTCCCCGAATAGGTTTTGATCTTTTCCATGTCAATGATTCTCCTCAACTGATTTTTATTTCGTACAGATGACCCATCTTTTCCGATTTGATCCGCAAATAGTTCATGTTCGTGGCATTGGGCGCGATCACCAGTGGCACACGATCGACTACCACGACTCCCTGTGTCTCCAAAGCTGCCACCTTATCGGGATTGTTCGTCAACAAACGAACGGCCGCTATGCCCAAATCATGTAAGATTCTTGCTCCCACATCGTATGATCGCTCATCCGGCGCAAAGCCCAACGCAAGATTGGCCTCGACCGTATCGTGGCCCTGTTCCTGCAACCGATACGCCTTCATCTTGTTGGGAAACCCGATGCCCCGTCCCTCTTGCCGCAAGTAGACGAGAATCCCCTGGCCTTCGGTGGCAATCATCTCCATCGCCATCTTCAGCTGGTCGCCACAATCGCAACGGAGAGAATGGAACACATCTCCAGTCAAACACTCCGAATGCATTCTCACCAAAGGAACAGGCAAATCTCCGCCAGCCTTTGGATTTCCCATGACCAATGCCATATGATGGTTTCCCGACGGATATTCCATATAGGTATACAAACGGAAGGATCCGTATTCCGTGGGCAAGGTCACTTCCGAATCGCGAATGACGAATTCCCGGTTCGTCGTGCGCCATGCCACCAATTGGTTCACCGAGATTATGGGTAACCCGTGGTGCTGGGCAAATCCAAACAGGTCGTCTGTCCGGGCCATGGTCCCGTCATCCTTGAGTATCTCGCAAATGACCGAGGCTGGTCGCAATCCCGCGAACGTTGCCAGGTCGACGGCCGCTTCCGTATGTCCCGCCCGTTCGACCACCCCACCCCGCCTGGCTTTGAGCGGGAACATGTGGCCCGGAGCCCTGAACTCTTCAGCAACAGCATCCGCAGCAGCCAATCTCCGTATAGTCAAGGCTCGTTCAGCTGCGGAAATACCGGTGGTCGTATCGCAGTGATCGACGGAAATGGTGAAGGCCGTTCCCATCGAATCCTTGTTTTCTGCGGTCATGGGTGACAACCCGAGGGTATCGATTATCTTCTCCGCCAACGGTACACAGACAAGTCCCCTCCCATGCGTCACCATGAAGTTGACGATTTCCGGCGTTGCCAACTCCGCCGCCGCAATGAGGTCCCCCTCGTGTTCCCTATCCTTGTCATCGACCACCACAATGATCTTGCCTGACCGGATAGCCGACAAAGCTTCCTCTATCGTATTGAATTCCATCGTTTTTCCTCCTATGGGAATGTTAAAATCCTTGCTCCATCAAATAATCCATGCTCAATTTCTCGCTTCGGTGTCGAGTTCCATGGGAAACATTGCCCCCATACTGGAGGGACACCAATTTCTGGATATATTTGCCAATCTGGTCACACTCCACGTTGACCATATCTCCAATGCGATTTTGCGCCAGGGCTGTGGAATTCCTGGTATGTCCGACAAGCGAAACGGTTAGTTGCCTATCATCGAGGTGTGCAACCGTCAGGCTGATTCCATCAAGGGCAATCGAACCCTTGTGGATTATAAAAGCATCCATTCCGGTCGGGATCCCAACCGATACCAACAGTGCATCGCCTTCTTCACGTTTGCCCAAGATCGGCGCAGTAGCATCGACGTGGCCGGCAACCAGATGTCCACCCAATCGCTTGTCCAAGGACATCGCCCGTTCGAGGTTGACCGGCATACCCGGGTTCAATCCTCCCAGGTTGGTGGCTCGAAGTGTTACCGGCATCACCTCCGCCTTGAACCGATGCGAAGAAAACGAGATCACCGTAAGGCATACACCGTTCACTGCGATACTATCGCCTAGGGAGAGGTCACTTTGGATGTCCTTGCATTCGATCTCAAGCGAATCCTGCCTGACGGAAACCACTCTTCCTACTTCCTCGATCAATCCGGTGAACATCACACCACCTCCCGTTCCGATTGTTTCGGATAGGCTTCGATAACAACGTCACCTCCAATCTCCGAGACAACCATGCGGTCGAATCTAGGAGTAGCGGAGAGTTCATCGAATCCCACACCTTCCACTGGAGTCGGTGCATGTTTTCCTCCGATGACCAGCGGGGCGATATAGACGATATACTTGTCCACTGCATGTGCTTGTAGAAAGGATTCGGCCAGGGTGCCCCCTCCCTCGACAAGCAAACTATCAATCTGCCTGTCTCCTAGGTAAGCCAGGAGTTGCCGAACCATTTCCGTCCGATCATCGGTATCCAAGACCACAACCGTCGCTCCCAACTGTTCGTAGGCGCACAATCTCGGCGGGGGGATGAGTCTTGTCGTCACGATTGTCACAGGTGCCTGTTCTATTGTCTTGAAAATTCGCGCATCCAATGGCGTCCTACCGGTGCTGTCCATGACAATCCGGGCAGGATTGACGCCGACTGTCCCGACAAGGCGAGTCGTGAGCGTCGGGTCGTCCTTCAATACCGTTCCGACCCCCACAATGATTGCAGCTACCCTATTGCGAATCGAATGCACCTGTTGCCGAGATTCTTCGGAGGAAATCCATTGGCTGTTGCCTGACCATGTCGCAATCTTGCCATCGAGACTCATCGCGCTTTTCAGGATGACAAACGGTCTCCTCCTGGTTATGTAATGGAAGAAAATCTCATTCAATTTCGTTGCTTCTTGCATTGCATGGCCTACGGAAGTTTCCACCCCATGTTCATTGAGATAGGAAATTCCTCTCCCAGCTACCAATGGGTTGGGATCTTCGACGGCACAAACCACCCGTTTGACTCCTGCCTCGACAACTGCCTGGCAACAGGGTGGCGTCTTGCCATGATGGGAACAGGGCTCCAGTGTCACATAGAGGGTGCTGTCTTTTGCCGCGGTACCGGCCATGTGCAATGCATGGATCTCCGCATGGGGACCACCGAATTGCTGGTGGTAACCCTCACCCACGATAGCGCCATCCTTCACCAAGACAGCTCCTACAAGAGGATTGGGACGGGTCCTTCCTTCGCCGAGTTTTGCCAAATCCAAGGCACGATGCATGAATTCCAAATCGTTTTTCAAAAAAAATCCCCCAAAGAGTGCTCTTCAGGGGGGATATGCAGGCATACGCCAAATCAAACCGGGCAGGAAATCCCACCATATATTCGATTGTCGTCACCTCGTTCTTCTTCCATCCAGACTGTAACTGTCGGCTTCGGATTTTGACCGAATCTGCTCTTTCGAGCTCGCGGGCTTACGAACTAGTCGTCTACCGCCGGTAAGGTATTTCACCTAACCCTGAAGAACTTATAATTAATGTTGATTCAATAGAACACAACCAGCCGATAGTGTCAAGATACACTGAGTGCAACAACCGCATCGCCAATTTCGCACGGTGATAAAAAAACATTCGACTTTTTCGTCAAACGATGCTATTACAAAGTCAATGCCGTATGTGATGTTGTTCTCCCGACTATTCTTCTTCCTTGCTGTACAGGTATTCCTCTACCTTGTTTTCGTCATGACCGGCGTTCCTTCTCCATGGATCGAGGCAAGCACATACTGGATCATATTCCCGGTTATTGCGAATGTGGCATCCATTGCCATCTTGTATTATCTGAATAAGTCGAAAGGCATCAACTACTTCAAGCTGTTCACGTTCCCAAAAGATGGTCGGAAAAAGGACCTGCTGCTCACTGTCGGCGTATTCATTATTGCGTTTCCACTGGCAATGGTGCCGAATCTGCTTCTATCAAAGGCCCTGTGGGGGTCTATCGAGGCTTCATCAGGTTTCTTGTTCCAAAAAATACCGATTTGGGTGGTGGCAATAAGCTTCTTGTGGCCACTCACCCACCCGTTCGCAGAATTGCCCACTTATTTCGACTACTGTTATACGCATATCGCTGCGGATACGAAAAGCGGCTGGAGTGCATATATCATCACATCGCTGGCGCTGACATTGCAGCACATAACCTTGCCGTTGCTTTTCGATCACCGGTATCTCATCTGGCGATTCGGCATGTTCCTGCTTCTTGCCTTCTTTATCGGCATATGCGTCAAGTTGCGACCCCGACTCCTGCCATATATAGCCATAGGGCACGGATTGTTGGATTTGCCTGTCGTGATCATGTTTCTGAGCCTGTAGGGAGAATATCATCAAGATACTTCTCGTCACTCCATGGTCAGATGGGAAGAGAGTTTACTACGAGGAGTCGAAGAATGAGCAATCTGCTGGCCAAGATATTGATCGCAACTGGAAGTGCTGCTTCAATCGGCTTCGGTATCTGGCATTTTTTTGTACCGAAAATGTGGAAATGGTATTCCTACATGGATGCACAAGCCACCGAGTTGATTATTGCGGTAAAAGCGATAAATATCTTCTTTTCTCTCACCCTCGTGTTATTCGGATCGATAAACCTATTGTTGATACTGGGAAACAATTCGAACAGATACTCTTTGATTGTCGTCCTAGGCGCGACATCCCTATTATGGTTTACTAGAGTACTACTACAGATTATCCGCCCCCAGGGTTCTGTGACTCCAATCCTTCAGTACTCGATGCTCGCCTCATTCATAGTCGTATTCCTTTGTTTTGCCATTCCGCTGGTTGCAATGCTATGAAACCCCAGACTCTCAGACAGTGGGTTCACCACAAGAAAATTCCGTTTGTGAAAATCGGATTGACGGTACGATTCAGACCCCAGCAGCTTGAATAATTCAAATAGAATTCAGCGAGGTGATCGGCATGGCAACCGAAAAACTGAAAGAAATCACGATTTGGGATCAAGGGATCATCAATAGGTCAGGATTTTAATTTAGAAACGTTGGAATATAACATACTATCCTTTCAAACTTGACAATTTCTACAAAATGGTAGTATCAAATTTAGAAATACCAGTTCAAAAAAGCTTACCGATTTTTAAAGTGCCTTTCTTTGAGTCAAAGACTATGCAACAATTGTTGATGTTTGTAGATGGAGGGATAGATGAGGAAATTTCTTGTCATTATTAGTGTTTTTTTACTGATTTTTGCTACGGGTTGTATGATAGGAGGAGTTGGAGATACATATCTAGCCTATTCATGGGTCGGAACTCCTTTGGTCTTATATGACGAAAATCCTTCACTTCCAGATACGATTGTGAATGGTGAATACTATCCAACTGAGGAAGGTGGATTTTATATGGAATATACGGCCTGGGATGGTTCGGCTTACTGGGCCTATTATACCATCACTGCAAATCCTGGAGAATTGTTTTCTGATGGTACTCCAACGTATTTCGAAATTGGCTTGTATTCTGATGGACCCTCATTGTACGAGTGGAGTTATCCTCGAAATTTTGAAACTACCGAAGAAAAACAAGAAGGTTATGAAAAATTAACCATCAACGGCATCACAATTGAACTTAATTATGGTGTCAAAAACTCGTCTGACGACAGAATTTTCTAAATAATTGTATAATATATATTTATGTTGGAGAACTATCACTATGAAAAAACTTGTGCTTATCTTACCCCTGTTACTGTTATTCTCAATTTGTGCATCAGGAGCCAACGAGAGCTGGGTTTCGTTGGGAGGTGAATACAGTCGAGCAACAGAAAATTCATCAGCTTACGGAATCGATTTTAAAACCAAACTGAATTCTATTGGCATTTTCTATAAGGAATACGAATTTGATTCGGACGAAACTCGCGGTTTTTTCACACATGATTCATTTCTCCTGCCCACTGGAGGAAGTGTCGAAGCTTATGGATCTTCCATGGATTACTCTTACTCCGATGCAGATTTCCGAAGTCATCTGAGTATATTATTCGGACCGGCTTTCAGAAACAAATCGGATGATAGAACAGATTACTACTTAGGAATTGGACCAAGTATTCATATGCTTGCAGTTACAGAATCAACTGATTCAGTGATGGGTTGGATGTTTGGTCTGGGGCTGGATGCGGGAATAAAAATGAACATATCTGAAAAACGATTCGTCAACTTAGGATTGTTGGTCGATTATAACTTCTCCTCGTATACAAATTACAACGGTGATGGAGAGTGGGCTTCCGATTACTCGATGACTTCAGTAAGGCCATACATTGGCATTGGATTCATGTCGTTAAAGAATTAAATTCCAAATAGTTTTCCGCCGAGAGACATAATCTCAGTCATCGTGAATAAAAGGCCACTCTAGAAGAGTGGCTTTTTTAATTTATATAGATAAAATTTTAATAATTATCATCTAGGTAGCTGTCAAGCTCCATTTTATACTCAATCAGATTGAATAATTCAGAAATCTTTCTTTCAAGCTTGAGATATTCTTCGTACAAATTTTTAATATTTATGTGCCTGACCTGCCCATCAAGATGATTGTTTTTCTTATTATCTTTCCGATATCGAAAGGTTTCACCTCTTGTATCAATTTCTATAATTGCACGTATAGAGTCAGGAATATTTTCCTCCACTCCTTCTACTCTCACATATATTTCTTCGTCAAATTTTGAATACTCTTTTAATTTTTCAAATAAAGAAATAATGTTGTGATCAATTAGGTTGACTTTCTTTTCATCCATATGCTGATTTAATTCGAACAACATAATAATAACAGTTTTAATAGCCAATTCTATTGAATGACGTAAACAAAAAACAATTGGATATATCAATGAATCCGCAAGATATCTATCTTGTTCGATTACAACCAGACAAAGCTTCTTCGTCGCTTCAGCAAACCCAATATAATAGAGTCTTTCGTTTACAACACCATTAGTCCCAACGCATGCATTAAATTGCCAAAATTCTGTATCTCCCAAATTAATAAAATCATCCATAAATAAACCTCGTGGAACGAACAGATTTCTAGCGTTCAATTATAACACATATGGTACACTGGTTTATCTATTGTTCCATATCTCGCTGTTTCTGATGAAAACGTGATAATTAGAAGAGATTGTCAAACGCAGCTTTGTGATGGGCAATCTGATTCAGGTTGTCCTCGATGGATATCACTAGGTTCCGATTCTTGGTATCAATCTTCGCAATCTCCAGAACTTTTCGAAATTGGCTCTGCAATGTTCTTATCAGGATCGGTCGCTTACCATTGATCCCGAAGATTAGGTAATCATCTCCATTAGCGAAGGGGAATACTGCCTTCCTATAATTCAACCCTGATTGCATTCCATTTCTCGGAATTACAAATCACTTCTATCTCCACTGTAAAGCACTCGTTTTTTTTTGGCTATTGGGTGTCCAAAGATATCGCAATAAGCTCTGAGATTGATGGTTTGGGAAAATGCATAAAACCCACAAAAAGCAAATGCCACTTACAATAAGTAGCTTGTTTTTGTAGTGTATAAATTTAATTTAATACGCCAAAGAGGATTCGAACCTCTGACCCACAGCTTAGAAGGCTGTTGCTCTATCCAACTGAGCTATTGGCGCACGCAAAACAGTCGGGGCGAGAGGACTCGAACCTCCGATTTCTTGCTCCCAAAGCAAGCGCCTTAGCCACTAGGCAACGCCCCGTCGATATGCGTAACGGATTGGAGTATACTTTCTTTACGCGATGAGCGTCAAGACAGATAGCTTGACAGAATTCCGATACTTTAGTCATATGAAAGGTAGCAAGAACCGGATGCTACCGCTACTCGCCCGGTTTACCAGGAAAGGAAGACGAACATGGTGCCGACACCCGAAACACGTGCCCGACAAACCTATACGATACTCGATCGCACCAGCCCACCCGACATAACCTTCCTCACACAAACGGACCCGTTCAAACTGCTCGTCAGCGTCATTATGTCCGCGCAGACGACGGACCGCCAGGTGAACGAAGTGGCCACCGTCCTCTTCCAACGCTACCCGACACCAGGGGACCTGGCAAACGCCGACCTCGACTCGGTCAAAGCCATTATAAAAAGCACCGGGTACTACAACGCCAAGGCAAAGAATATTGTCGGAACCGCACAAGCGCTGGTGGAGAATTTCGGCGGACAGGTACCGCTGGACATGGAGGAACTGGTGAGCCTGCCGGGCGTGGGACGGAAGACCGCCAGCGTGATCCTCGGACAAATCGCACATAAACCCGCCATCATAGTCGACACACACTTCACCCGGGTGGTCCAGCGGATAGGAATCACCCATGAAAAGGACCCCCAACGGATAGAACAGGAAGTGGCAAGACTGCTCCCTTCCGAATACCACTACCGCTTTTCCATGATCGTCAACCTGCACGGCCGCCAAGTCTGCCACGCACGCAAGCCACAGTGCGAAATCTGCACCGTGGCCCCATTCTGCGCCAGTTATCCCCTGTAAGGCCTAATGGTCACACACATTGTCTCCCGAGACCAACGTACCTGCCAGATAATCGGCCACCAACTCGTCGGGAGCCTTTGAAGGAGCACCGATGACCACGGTGATCCCCTGCCCGTCGAACAGATTCTGAGCCTGCATGCCCATGCCACCGGCAATGATCACATCGACACCCAATTCACCAAGGAACCGGGGCAACACACCAGGCTCATGCTTGGGAGCAGGGACCTCCGACGTATGGACAATCTTCTTGGACTGTGGATCGATCTCCACCAACGTAAAGGCCTGGCAGTGGCCGAAGTGGAGGTTCAACACACCATTGGCGGTCGGAATTGCAATCTTCATACGGTAATACTCCTTGTATCGTGTAGTGTCTGGGCTATATCGCGATATAATCCCGCGACAGCGGAATCGGCGAACCTGTGTACGTAGGGAAGACCGGCATCACCGGAAATCCCGATCGAGGGATCCAGGGGAATCGAACCGAGGAACGGCACCCCATACCGTGTGGCCAGGGATGAGCCACCCCCGGTGCTGAATATCGCGGTGGTAGCGTGGCAATGGGGACAGACGAATCCGCTCATGTTCTCCACGATACCAAGTACCGGCATATCCATCTGGCGACAGAAGTTTATGGACCGCGCGACATCGACCGTAGAGACCTGCTGCGGTGTGGTCACCAGCACAGCCTCGGCCTGGGACTTCAACTGCTGCGCGACTGACAACGGCTCGTCGCCGGTACCCGGAGGACAATCGATGACCAGATAATCCAACGGCCCCCACGCGACATCGTTGAGGAACTGCGAGATCAACGAATTCTTCAACGGACCACGCCATACCACCGGATCGTCGGGATTGTGGAGCATGAACCCCAGGGACATGACCTCGAGATTGTACAAGTCTCCCAGAATCACCGGTTGTATGCCATCGGCAGCCTGCAGCACCGTCACAGCGGGAAGATTCAACATCGTGGGGATGCTCGGACCATGGACATCGACATCGACCAGACCGACCCGAAACCCCTTTGCCGCCAACGAGATTGCCAGATTGACCGCAACCGTGCTCTTGCCGACACCCCCCTTGCCACTCATTACCATGATGGTCCGGCGTTTCCCGGCCGGTGTATTGTCCTGCTTGGATTTGGAGGACCCATCCACAATCCGCCGTTCGACCGCCTTCGCAGCTTTCACCTCAAGGGCGACAAGCGCGGCATGCATGACTTGCAACGACAAGGTCACACAGTGCTTGGATGCCTCGGGAAACGATCCCAGTGCAGACAGGACATCGTCCTCGGCCAGCGCCTTGGCATCGCCCAAGGGCATGCCTTCGACCATGAAGGCTACCATCGAAGCGGCTTGCATCGAATACTCGCACCCGTCGGTGGTGAATGCAGCCTCCCCGATCCCGTCCATGTCTCCCGTCAACCAGAATTCCACGGTATCACCACAGGGCCCGGTCAACCTGGCATTGCCGTCGGCATTTCGCAGCGGACCGAAATTCGCCGGAAGGAGCCGCTTTTCTTCTTTCACATTGCTGTCCATATATTCTCCCATATATTCTCTATGCGGTCACGGGTCTCCCCCTTGATGTACTCGATGGCACTGAGCGCATGCAACTGCGCCTGCACCATCTGTTCATCGTAGGGAACCGTTCCCACAAAATGATTTCCTTGTTCAATGACCTGCCGACGGATCGATTCCGTCATGCGCATGTCGATGTCTGCCTTGTTCACACATACGAACACCTTGACGTCGAAGCTGTTCGCCAACGACACCACTCGCTTCAGGTCATGCACGCCCGAGACACTCGGTTCGGTGACCAACAGCACCGCTTTCGCGCCGGTGACACTGCTGATCACCGGACATCCGATTCCCGGGGGTCCGTCGACCAGGATCAGATCCCGCTGTTGCTCGACCGCCAACCGACGGGCTTCCTTACGTACCAGGGTAACCAATTTTCCCGAATTCTCCCCTGCCGCATGCAAACGGGCATGGACCATCGGTCCAAAGCGTGTATCGCTGATCATCCACTGACCGCAATTGCGGTCCTCGAATCGGATCGCCTGCTCGGGACACAGTCGCACACACACTCCGCACCCCTCGCAATGGATCGGGCGGATCCTGTAGGTACCGTCGTCGAGGGCTTCGAATGCCTCGAACCGACAGGCTTCGGCACAGAGACCACATCCGTCGCATCGGGAGCGATCGACAATCGCCTCTTTACCGGCGAAAAATTCATGCGACTGGACAACGTGCGGATTGGTAACCAGATGCAGGTCCGCCGCATCGACATCGCAGTCGGCCAAGACCATACGGTCGGCCAACGCGGCGAAGGACGCCGTGAAGCTGGTCTTGCCAGTTCCACCCTTACCACTGAGGACCACCAATTCCTTGATGTTCAAATTCTCGGCATCAACCATGGGAACCACCTTTCGAGAACACCAAGTGCTCTATACTTGCCCACAGTCGGACGAATAGCTGGCGATACTGTGGCAAGGAATCGACAACCATATCTCCATTGGCATACGCCTGGGCGATCTGCCGGTCATGCGGAATCTTTCCCAGGATAGGTATTCCCGCCTCCTGGCAAAAGTCGGCGACCCTGGCATCACCCAGACCGTCCTTGTTGATGACCACCCCAAAGGGAATACCGACCTCCCGGACCGTATCGACCGCCAGTTGCAGGTCGTGGAGCCCAAAGGCGGTCGGTTCGGCAACCAGTACCACGGCATCGCAATCGCCGATGGTCCATACCATGGGACAGCTGGTTCCGGGAGGGGCATCCAGTAGGATAGTCCTTCCCTCTGTGGACTTCTCATAGTTCTTTACCGCACGGATAAGTGGTACCGCCAGAGCTTTCCCCACATCGAGCAGTCCTTCGACCAGCCTGACCGTTCCCGCTTGGCGAATGGTTATCGTGCCGATTTCGTGGGGGACTTCGGTCATGGCCTCTTGCGGGCAGAATACCGCACAGCCACCGCAAGAATGGCAGAGGTC
>PGXU01000041.1 GCA_002839335.1 Spirochaetae bacterium HGW-Spirochaetae-4 | reverse complement strand
GAGAAAGCAGCTGAAAGCACCAATCAAGTGGCAATTCACCACAAAGGATGCACGGGTGAAACTCAAATCACTGTATCCTATCGTGAGAAAGGAATCAGGATATGCATCTCTTAATATTTAAATATCATTGGGACAATACACTAGACCATTAGTTTCCCGATGACAAAGCCAGGGACAACTCCCGATGTGTCGCGGTCCTTCCAAACGGTTGGACCAGGGCGGCCAATGTCGATTTCACCGCATCACCAAGTTCGTTTCCCACCAATCGCCAACACCAGTTGGGGACTCCGCAAGTTCCCGGAAGGTTCATGCGGGCATCACCCCCAAGTCCAAGAACGTCCTGCATGGGAACGATAGCATATCGGGCGCTTGATGCCATGATCGAACGCATAAGATGCCAAACGATACCATCATCCGAACAACTGAGATACCGTCTCACGATATCCTTTTCTCCATCGCCCAGCTTCTCGAACCACCCTTTGGTAGTGTCGTTGTCATGGGTACCTGTGTATGCGACGCAAAGCTCCGGATAATTGTGCGGCAAATAAGCGTTGTCCGGATCCAGCTTCCCCGGTCCGACAACATTGAAGGCGAAGTGGGCTATCTTCATACCCGGAAATCCATTCGAGTCCCTCAATTCCTCGACTTCCGGGGTAATCACCCCTAGGTCCTCGGCAATGACCGGCAACTGGTCGAAGCGTTTTTGCAGCAGCTCGAACAACGCTTTGCCCGGGGCTTTCACCCAACGTCCGTTCTCTGCGGTCACCTGCCCCGCTGGGACCTCCCAGTACGCTTCGAACCCACGGAAATGGTCGATCCTGACAAGGTCGGTCTGTTCGAACTGGTGTTCCAACCGTTGTATCCACCAGGAGAATCCATCCGCTTCCAATGCATCCCAATCGTACACGGGATTTCCCCACAATTGGCCTGTTGAGCTGAAGGCATCCGGCGGTACCCCGGAAAGGGCACTGGAGGAGCCATCCGCCTCCATTTTCAAATATTTGCGGTTGCTCCAGGCATCGACACTGTCGGGTGCGACGAATATCGGGATATCACCGACTATGGCGACACCCTTCCCGTTCGCATAGGTCTTCAAGGACTGCCACTGGCGGAAAAAGAAAAACTGCAGGACTTTCCATATTCCGATCTCCCGCTCCTTCGCGTTCGTCCAGCGGGCCAAAGCTTCAGGCAATCTCTTGGTCAAGTCGGCATCCCATACACTGAACCAGCGGGAATCGTTATAGTGGTCGACCATGGCACGATACAACGCATAATCGTCCAACCAATACTTGTGTATGCTGCAAAAGGAATCGTACTCGGCCCTATCCCGGTTGGAAGCCGAAACAAGAAAGTTGCGGGCAGCCTTGACCAACAACGGGTTCTTATATGATTCGGCCAAGGCATAGTCGACCCGGCCTGCGGGAAATCCGGGATCATCAAGGACGTCGGCCAATTCAAGATAGCCTTCGTCGGCAAGAATATCCAAGCTCAGCAGCAGTTCATTTCCCGCAAACGCAGATCTTGCGGCATAGGGGGAATTGCCAAAACCAACCGGCCCCAAAGGAAGAATCTGCCACAATCCGACCGAGGATTCGGCGAGCAAATCAACAAAATGGCGTCCTGCATCACCAAGATCTCCCACACCATGACCACCCGGAAGGGAGGTCGGGTGAAGCAGCACTCCACTATAGCGTATCTTTTTATTCATCGTGAAAATATAGCGTATAGACCGATTAATTGCCATACTTGTTCACAACCCGATTTTAGGGTATAATCACCGGTATGACATCTTCAGAAAAAACCGGATTATTTGCTTTAGGAGACCATGTGGTCTATCCCCTCCAGGGTGTTGGAGTCATCAATAAGATTGAGAAGAAGACTCTTAGAGGCAACACTTCCCTGTACTATGAAATTTTTCTGGAGATATCCGACATGACCGTCATGGTTCCCGTCGACAAGACCGAGGAATTGGGAATCAGGGCAATTGTCGAATCGTCGGAAGCCCTAGCGGCAATCAACGGAATCTCCAACAAGCTTGAACAGGTTCCCGTCGACTGGAAAGCCCGCTATCAGATGAATGTCGATCTTTTGAAACAGGGTTCGATCGCATCCATTGCCAAGGTGGTGCAGATTCTCTATCACCGGAGCAAGATCAAGGAACTTCCTGTGCAAGAACGGAAACTATACGACAACGCCTTGAGGATCTTGATCGATGAGACCGCCCTCTCACTGGGACGCCCCCGGGAAGAACTTGAGGCTCTGATCTTCAGCAAATTGGAAAGAGATCCAAAAGAAAAGGAATCCTAGTGTCCTTCCCCGCGCATGGTGTCATCGTTACAGCTGCAGGCAGCAGCAGTCGTTTCAACTCCTCGAACAATCCTGCGAAGAAGAAAAAGGAATTCATGCCTCTCGACGATCGCAGCGTGCTATACCATGCCGCGGCACCTTTTTTTTCCCTGCCGGGGCTCCAGATAGTCGTTGTCACCTACGCCGAGGGGTACAGGGATGAGGCAGAAGTCGCCTTGGACAACCTTCTGTTCGCATCACCGGTTCCCGTGCTGCTCGTGCAAGGCGGTGAAACACGCCAACAATCGGTATTGCTGGGCCTAGAGGCCCTTGCTTCCCACGCTCCTGAAATCCAGTTTGCACTTATCCATGACGGTGCCAGACCCTGGATTACCGAACAGACCATTATCTCCACCCTCGCCATTGCCACCGTATTCGGGGGAGCCGCACCGGTACTACCGATCCATGATTCAGTGAAAATGATCGATCGGGAGGGGAAAATAGTCTCTCATGTCGATAGGACTGGGATGGCTACCGTCCAGACTCCCCAGATTTTTCGATTCCCTGAGATTCTCGAGGCACATCGCAGAGCGGCCACCAATGGCAAGGCCTACCTCGACGACACCGAAATCTTCATGGATTTCGGTGGTTTCGTGGGAACCAGCGAGGGCGACCTGCTCAACCGCAAGATAACCGTGGCGCAGGATATTCCGGAATCGGAGGAACCGTCATGAGGATAGGAACCGGTTGGGATATCCATCCGTTGGTCCCAGGAAGAAAGTTGCTGCTTGGTGGAGTCGAGATACCCAATCCACTTGGAGAGTCAGGCCACTCTGATGGAGATGTCCTGGTACACGCGATTGTAGACGCCCTGCTGGGAGCATTGGCCAAAGGTGATATCGGTATGCATTTCCCACCTTCGGACCCGGCCTACAAGGATGTCTCCAGCCTCTACCTGCTGCGACGTGTCTTGGATATGCTCGGCGACTATGCAATCGAAAATATCGACTGTACGGTAATTCTCCAAAAACCGAAGCTGCAACCTCATATCCAAGCGATCCGTGAATCGCTGGCACAAGCCTGTTCCATTACCCTCGAAAGGATTTCGGTAAAAGCCAAGACCGCAGAGGGGTTGTTGGGGGAAGTGGGAGAGGGAAAAGCGATCATAGCACAATCGGTGGTGCTGTTGCGCAAGCACCTGTCCGACGAAGAGTGTCCGCTGGAAGATTGGGTCTGACCCGGCTTCAAACAAAGACCGGGCTTTCGCCCGGCCGTATACCTTTCATTCGGAGATCAGCATCGTCTTCGGATCAAGTGTGACACGCATCGGCTTGGGATCTATAGTCTCGCCGTCCTTCACAAGTGTCATGATCACCTTGTCCATTGTTTCATTGTATTTCAAACCAATCAGCACATCGATCAAGTTCTCATATTTCAGGATAGTATTCGGGACACCATTGTCATCGAACTGTACATCCGGTCGTACCGGAGAGACAGAGAACCATACCTCGACCCTGAGGTCCATGGCAAACTGTTTGATCTTACGCACATCGTCCTCTGTCGCGACAGTGAGCTTGTACCCATCGAACATGATGGCATCGGCATTGAACGAACCCTGCCGGATGAGCGTTTCCAGGCTGGAGAGTACCTTTTCCACCGAAACGTTCTCCTGGCTGAAGTTCATGACCACACGGTTCGCCAGGATCTCATTGTAGATTACCGCCGCATCCTCAAGGGAACGGTTTTCGGAAATCTGCCGAAACACTTCCTTGTACCAATTGATCACATGTTCCACATTACCGGAGAAAGAGACATGGATGATATGTTCGTTTCTGAAAAGCTTGTCTGTCGCAAGATGCACGAGACATGCGGTCTTTCCGATTCCGTGTCGGGAAACGAGAACTCCAAGATTTCCTTTTCCCAATCCACCATTCAGCGACTCATCGAACGCCCTCAGCGGGCTCAAAGCATTTAACTCTTGAATTTCCATACTACGCATCCTCCGAGATGTTGATGTCATTAAAGTATACCACGGTTTTGCAAAGGGCAAAACATTCTTCGAAAATAGTTAAAAAACAGTGAAAAAAGCAAAACACCGGCCCTTTCGGACCGGTTGTATAGGATTTCACACGGGCAGGGCTTATTTGCCCTGCTCCTTCCTTCTTTTTTCCTGGTATGCAGCCTTCAACTCTTCGCTCACGCTGGTCGGAACCCTGCTATACTTCGCAAGCTCCATGGTGAACTCCGCCTTGCCTTGCGTCAACGAACGCAACACTGTCGAATACCCGAACATTTCCGACAAGGGAACTTCGGCATCGACGGTACAAGCCGCACCATCCTCGGTCGAGCTGATAATGATACCACGGCGCTGGTTGATGCTTCCGAAGATATTCCCCTGGAACTCAGTCGGACCTTCGACGCTCACCTTCATGACAGGCTCCAGGATTACCGGTTTTGCCCTATCGTACACTTCGCGGAAAGCACTGAGTGCAGCTGTCTGGAAAGCCTGGTCGGAAGAGTCGACTGCATGGTATGCACCATCGTTGACCACTGCCCGTATGCCGACTACCGGGAATCCGAGCTGGGTTCCCTTCTTGACTGCATTCTGGAAGCCCTTGTCACAGGATGGGATGTATTCGGAAGGAATGACACCACCCTTGATCATGTCGACAAACTCGTATTCCTTAGCATCCTCGCCTTCTTCGATCGGTTCGATATATCCGGCGACCCGAGCGTACTGACCGGAACCACCAGTCTGCTTCTTGTGCGTATAGTTGAACTCCGCACGCTGGCTGATTGCTTCACGGTAGGCGACTTCCGGCCGATCGGTTACGACCTCCGCCTTGTATTCGCGGCGCATCCGCTCGACATAGACTTCGAGGTGCAACTCTCCCATACCTTGGATAATGGTTTGGTTCGATTCCGGATCGACATAGGTATTGAAGGTCGGATCTTCCTTGGTGAAGCGGTTGAGGGCCTTCGCCATGTTGTCGGCCGACTTCTTGTCGATCGGGTTGATCGAAAGGCTGATAACCGGCTTGGGCACATACATCGAAGTCATGGAATAGTTCAACGAAGGGTGGCAGAATGTATCGCCCGAAGCGCATTCCACACCGAACAACGCTGCGATATCTCCACAACCGGCTTCGACAATATCTTCCATTGAACTGGCGTGCATCCGTACCAGACGTCCAACCTTGAACTTCTTCCTGCTACGGGTATTTATCAATTCATCGCCCTTCTTGAGCTTGCCCTGATAAATCCTGATATAGGTGAGCTGTCCGTACTGGCCATCCTCCAGCTTGAAGCCGAGAATGACTGCGGGAAGGTTCTCGTCCGCTTTGAGGACAACAGCCTGCTCCTCGTTGTCGATGTCGAGCGCGGTGTTGGTAACTTCGGTCGGATTGGGAAGATACGCGATGACCGAATCGAGCAATGGTTGGATACCCTTGTTCTTGTACGCCGAACCCATGAGCACGGGAACCAGTTCCAAAGCGATGGTTCCTTTGCGGATTGCCTTATAGATCAAATCTTCCGTCACAGCGTCCTCGAGCATGGCTTCCATGAGCTCGTCCGAGCAGAGGGAGACAGCATCGAGCATCTCTTCGCGCTTGGTAGCCGCATCTCCCTGCAATTCAGCTGGAATCTCCTCATAACGGAGAATGTCGCCGCTGGGACCGTCGAAATAGATGGCTTTCATGGTGATCAGGTCGACGACACCTTGCAGGCGATCCTCCAACCCGATGGGAATCTGCAGAAGGACGGCGTTCAAGCCCAACTTGTCGATCAACTGCTGCTTTACACGAATCGGATTCGCTCCGGTACGGTCACACTTGTTGATGAATGCGATTCGGGGGACCCGGTAGCGCTTCATCTGACGGTCGACGGTAATGGACTGGGATTGCACTCCCGCAACCGAGCACAGGACAAGTATGGCACCATCGAGCACACGCAATGAACGCTCGACCTCGATTGTGAAGTCAACGTGTCCCGGAGTGTCGATGACATTGATCGGATGATCTTTCCAAGAGACGTTCGTGGCCGCGGAGGCAATGGTGATTCCCCGTTCGCGTTCAAGTTCCATTGAATCCATTGTGGCGCCGACGCCATCTTTTCCACGTACTTCATGGATAGCGTGGATTCTATTGGAATAGTAGAGAATACGTTCGGAAAGAGTGGTTTTCCCAGAGTCGATGTGGGCACTGATTCCGATGTTTCTCATTTTGGTAATTTCAGACATAGATGATTCCTCTTCCTTTATCGCCGTAGTCCGCAGGCTTCCATAAAAGCCGACGCATCATCGGTCGTAGATATCATTGGGTTTCCGACATAGCCCATGGCTAACACGAGAATTTACAACAAGTTGGGCATATGGGTCGGGTATGCTTTATCCCAGCGTACCGAACGGATTCTAGTATATTATGAACAATTGTTCAATCCTTTCCAACCTATGAAATTGTGAGAATTTCACGAACGGCGGGAACTGGCAAAACAAGACTTCTCTGGCCCTCTGAAGCGAAAACTGATAGAATGTCCAACCATGGAGGCGAATATGGAAACGATTTTCAGCAGGATTATTTCAGGGGAAATTCCCTCGGTACAACTACATGCCGACGATACCTGTATCGCCATTCTCGATATAGCTCCAGTAAACAAAGGCCATGCCTTGGTCATTGCGCGCCACCCGTACCCGACAGTCGGGGATTGTCCGGTGGAGGTTTTGGGACACCTCATGGAAATTGTCCAGCGGATCGACGCGGTGCTGCGAAGTGAATTGGGAGCCGAAGCCACCAATATTGTAATCAACAATGGTCCGGCAGCCGGACAGGAAGTACCGCATCTCCATATCCACGTGATTCCACGTTATGAGGGGGATGGCAAGCGTTTCATTCCCAGCAAGACGCAGTATGGGGAGGGGGAAATCGCCGAGCTGGGTGCCAGGCTGCACCTTCGTTAGCATGTCCCAGATAGGGAACCGAGCCGATTTCACTTGCTCCATCGCCAACTCGTTGGTACACTAGGGACCATGAGCAGTTGTCATTTTTGTGGTACGGAAGTCCCCTCTACAATGACCGTCGGCCACGCTTCGGCATGTGCCTTTTGTGGCAGACCGCTCAAGGTGTGCCTGAATTGCCGTTTCTATGATCCAAGTGCGTATCACGAGTGTCGTGAAGACATAGATGAACCGGTCGTATACAAGGATCTGGCGAACTTCTGTGACTTTTTCGTCATGAAGGAAACCTCGGATGCACAGCAGATAAAAAGTCAGGAAGAGGCACGGTCCCGCTTCTTCTCGCTTTTCAACGATGATTGACCCAAGGAGGTCCCCTATGCTTTCGCTCGGTTCATCCGCACCTTCAGTGCCAGTTACGGACGATCAGGACAATACCGTTACCCTGCAGGATTTCTCCGGTCGGCATGTGGTCGTGTATGCATATCCCAAGGACGACACACCAGGGTGTACCGCGGAAGCCTGCTCCTTCCGCGACCAATCGTCCGCCATTGCGCAAGCCGGGGCAATTATTCTTGGAGTCAGTCCCGACACCCCTGCCTCGCACCGCAAGTTCAAGGAAAAGTACAACCTGAACTTCACCCTCCTCTCCGATCCGGAACACCGATTGCTCGAGGCCTTGGGTGCTTGGGGAGAAAAGACCAGTTATGGCAAGACTTCGGTCGGTGTATTGCGCAGCACATTCATCTTCGACCCGCAAGGAATATTGATCAAGAGTTGGCCGAAAGTATCTCCACAGACCCATGGTGAAGAAATCGCAACATTCCTCAAAAAGGCTTGAATCATGCTTCTGTTGAAGAAAATCCTCTTGGCAAGCCTTCTATTGACGACACTGGTGGTGGCTACCTCATGCATGACCTACACCTACACGGATGCAAGACTGGTGATTCCGGCGAATCGCTCGATTCCAGAGACACCCTTTCCGACGACCAAAGCGGAACCGCCAGCCGAAATGATCGGGGCACATCCGCTCCCTGATACAGGTACGACCCCACAACCATTCCCAACCGCACCGGTGGAGACTTTCACCGCGGCGTTGGTTCCTTTGCCGTGCCAAGCTTCCCTTGGCTTCCTCGACCGTATTGTAGACGAAGCGATGAAAGCCAATTTGGATATTTTGGGATTTACAGGTGAGGCTTCGTCAATCGAACATGTCGCCTCCAGATTTCCATCCAACTCCACGCTCCTCGACACCACACGTCTGTTGGTGACCGACCTGGAGGTCTTGGACACCGACAATCCATTCGTTGTGGTGAATCTCGATTCAGGAAGAACACTGGCGATTGCCCTCATCGATATCCAGGACTCGAACGTATTCCAAAGTCTACTGACCGAATCCACGGAAGAAGCCTGGACCAACACGATCCTCGCGGCACATGAGACAAGAAAAATCCGTATGGAACCCCTGGTGCAATTCGCCGGGACCCATCCGCTTCTGGTACTCGCATCCGTGGGCGAACCGTCCGGTGACGATTGGTTCGAAACCGCTGGAGGACACCCCTATAGGATACCGTTCGCATGGCCAATGGCAGACCTACTCGACGAGCAGGGCTTCATGGACAGCTGGCGGTTGACCCATTACGATGCCGAATCGGCACCCGGAACCACCTGGGAATTCACAACCACCGATTCCAGATTCAGTGAACGGGTCGACTTCCTCCTGGTGAAGGGATTGCTTCCGAGTGAAACCCACACTGTCACGATCGGACCATGGGAAACAAAAAGGCTCCCGCATGAACAGCGTTCGGCTGTAACGGGAACCTTCATAGTACCTTGACAACAATCTATTTCAGCAAATCCAGATCTATCTCACACGCAACGGTCGGCATGGTAATGCCCCAGCTTTCCAGCACCGCCGGGTGCACTTCTCCGAATATTCCGACCTCAACACCCTTTGACACGAGCTTTCCACACCGTCCGTCGATAAATCGGGGATCGGCTATTTCCTGCATTACATACTCGCGATTGAGGAAATAGAACAAAGTCGAGATCTGACTGCTCAGCTGGTTGAAACCCATGTCGCTGCTTGCCCCGAGAAACCCGAGGTAGTTGCGTGTAGTGGTTCCCGAATTGTCGGTGTCGTCCAGGAAAGCGACTTTTCCGACCTCAAAAATCTGGTGGGGATACACGGCGTGTCCACTGACACTCTCCGACTCCAATAGGGAGGGAATCACCGAAGGGCGGACATACTCGTAGTTTTCGCTCATCGGATTGGCTATCTGGATATAATCGGATCCATCCACGTGCATATTATCGATATACTCCCGTTTGGACCCAAGGTAATTGTACATCATCTCCTGGAATCCCAGACCGACCATGATCTCCTTCACCTTGCGGGCAAAAGTCTCTTCCCCGGTTATTCTTCCAACGGTCGAATCATTGGGCAATTCCGGCGCAAAGTTCTCCAGTCCATGCCCGATCATGACATCCTCGACGATATCTACGGGATGCAGGAAATCGTTCCGGTATTCGGGAACGGTAATATAGACCATTTTCTCATCCACCAGGGCGAACACACCCATATGGAGCAAGGCTTCCACCACCTGTTCTCCGCTCAAGGCATCACCCAGCATCTTCCGCAGGAAAGCCAGATCGCATGCCGCAGGCTGTTGGAAATAGTAGGGAACCGTAATTTCCCGGCCATAATCGGTGTCATACGGGAATTCACAACGGACAGGAAGAATCGTGAAACCCATGTCCGAGCAATCGCAGGCAACAATGGACGCGGCAAGCAGAAGGTCGTCCAGACCGGTACCACTGAACTCGAAGAAAAGGTGTTCGTCACCGACCTCGACAGCGCCGATACGGGCACTGTTTATAACAGGAGGAAAACTCAACACCTCGTTCGCATCGTCATACAGGAACGGGAATACCGGCTTGTCCGCAACGATCGGACCATACTCCAAACCCTTCGGATGTTTGGCGCAAATCTCCCGCAAGGTAAGGTCCTCGTCCATATGCAGGGGCACAAAATGGGCCTTGTCGGGGTCCGCTCCCTCGAAATGCACCGGATACGTAATCATGTCGCTACGGTACACGCCCATCGCAATGGTCTTCCGCTTGCGTCCGAAATTGTTGCAGAGCTTTTCTTGCGATTGGATAAGGTTCAACAGGATATCTTCATCGACTACCTTTCCCGTCGCGGCAAAACCGATCGAGAATGGCCGCACCAGGGCTGCCGATTCGTGGACAACCAACCGCCTTCCCTCCGAATCGAGCTCCTCTTCGGCGGTCGAGAAGAAGTCGTATCGGGCAATGGTCTTGTCGCGGTACGAGACCAACTGGCGGGCGACGCCCGCCGCAGACCAAAGGTCCGGACGATTGGTATCGTTCAATTCGATCTTATACAACTTCTCAACTACATCGTGACCATCGAGTTCCGCCTTGGCTACGGGAAACACAGCCTCGAGCTGTTCATCGGTATAGGGAGTTCCCAACAGGGAGTTGAACAAATTCTCTTGTACTTCAATCTTAGGCATCAGTTACCTCTCCTCATGCGTACGCTCTCGATGTCGGGGGTGAACAATTCGCGCAAATCATTCAAGCCGAGATGCATGAGCGCCATCCGGTCGATACCCAGCCCCCACGCGAGGACAGGAACATCGATGCCCAGGGCCTTGGTCACCTCGGGACGGAAAATTCCACTTCCACCCAATTCGAACCATCCCAACACCGGGTGCTTGATATGCACTTCGATCGATGGTTCGGTGAACGGAAAGTATCCGGGAACGTATTTGACTTCTTCGGCGCCGGCGACTTCCTCGGCGAACATCTTGAGGAGTCCCAGCAATGTCTTCAGGTTCACATCTTCTCCCAACACGATACCCTCGGTCTGGTAGAAGTCGGCCCCATGGGTGGCATCGACCTGGTCATAGCGGAAACAGCGGGCGACGCCGAAATATTTCCCCGGTACCTTGGCATGGGGCAGTGTCTTTGCGGAGAGCACGGTACCCTGGCTTCGCATGACCTGCCTGCGTGTGAACTCGTGGTCGAAACTGTAGCGCCAACCCCGACTACCCGTCGACCACCCGTTCTCATGGGTTTGTGCCACTTGGCTCAAATAGGGTTCCTCGATCTGCTTGGCGTGCGAGGGATTCTTCACATAATACACGTCGTGGATATCCCTGGCACTATGGAACTGCGGCATGAACAAGGCGTCGCCGTTCCAGAACTCGTTCTCCACCAGTGGCCCATCGAATTCCTCGAAGCCGAGGGAGCACAATTTGTCCTTCACCCATTGCAGGTAGGAGCCATAGGGATTCCTGCGTCCTGGAATCAACCTTGCAGGAGGCGTATTGAGACTGTAGGGACGGAACGAAGCTTGCTTCCACGATCCGCTGGAGAGCATGGATGTCGTGACTGAACCAAGTTCCTCTCCGGTGATATTCGCTGCCAACAATGCCGCTTTCGCGTTGGCACCGGCATCGGTCAATGCAAAGAACACCTCTTCGCGTTCGATTATCTTCAGTGGTGAACCCGCGGCTCCCCGCTTCTTGCTGTTCTTGGCGACAAAGTTCCGTTCCTCTTCGTCCAAAGCGGATTCGTCGAGGGCTTCGACCGAGGCTTTTTCCAATACCTTGGCCGCGATCATGACTTCAGCCGGAGCCTCCGAGGTGACGGCTTCGGCTTTGTTGCCTTCACCCATACGGCAAGCACCGGACTTGGAGAGCATACCGAAGGCCGAGCCTACATCGGATTTCTCCAATGCCAAAGCTTCAGCTATTTCGGGAAGGGACGCCGGTCCCTTGGTCTTCAGGAGATTGAATATCCTTTGTGCGGGAGTACCGATCCCAAGCTGTTGTTGCCCCAGCTCGGTCAGTTCGAACAATGTGCGGAACTTCCGGTCGGTTTCCTCAAGGAACCCCTTGGCCGTCAGCCAGCTGAATGCCTGGTTGCACTGTCCGATCTTGTAGTCGAGTTCATCTATCAGACGTTGGGCCGTCACTGCTTCACCGGGTGACACGTGCCTGAGCAACCTGATCTCCAATGGATGCAGGTTCCGTACATCGATCTCCATCTTGTAGCCTCTCATCGATTCAATTCCACATGTGGTGTATACCACAAGGGTTCCGCCCATTGTAACGAGTCGTGAAAAAAAATAAAAGGTATCAATACCCCCAGGGCAAGCCCTGGATCCAGAAGGCTAAGCCTCCTTATCCGCCCCAAGGGGCGAGGTATGGATCCTTACGTACCCTGTACCCACTCGATGGGAAGACCATCGTGACGACTTCATTTCTCCCCGTACCGTTTGTGGATATAAGGGTAGTTTGTGTGGCCCAAAATGTGATACACCACGTGTATGAATACAAACCCAACCCCAATCGGCAGAGCATTGCTCTCAGTCTCGGACAAACATGGTATCGTCGCATTGGCCAAGGAATTGGTATCGCTCGATATTGAGATCCTATCGACCGGTGGAACCGCCGCCGCCTTGCGGGATGCTGGTATCCCGGTGATTCCGGTTGAACAATACACACAGGTTCCGGAAATGATGGATGGCCGGGTTAAGACCATGCACCCCAAGATCACCGGGGGAATACTGGGGCTTCGGGATCGCCACGCGGCTGATGCCGGCAAACATGATATTCCTTGGATCGACCTCGTAGTCTGCAACCTCTATCCCTTCGCCAAGACCATTGCGGATCCAAAAGTTTCGCGCGAGGATGCGATCGAACAGATAGATATCGGCGGACCCACCATGGTTCGCTCCGCCGCCAAGAATTATGGGTGGACAACCATTCTGACATCGGCCGAAGATTATCCGGACCTCGTGGCGGCGTTGCATGACCACCATGCCGTACCCTTTGAATTTCGCAGAAAAATGGCCGCAAAGGCCTTTGCCCATACCGCCACCTACGATGCGTTGATCATGAACTATCTGAACGAGGAGACGTTTCCGGCCGAACTATCGCTCGGATTCACCCTCCATACCGACACACGGCAACACACCGAAGCCGCGGACCGGCTACTCCGATATGGCGAGAACCCGCACCAGAAGGCGGCGGTCTACAAGGCTTTGGGAGCACCCGGAACACAAGATCCGTTCAGCTTGCTCGACTGTCCTGTCCTGCAAGGAAAACAACTTTCATTCAACAATCTGGGAGATACCTACGGTGCGATAGATACCCTGCGTGAATTCGACCGGACAGCCTGTGTCGTGGTCAAACATGCCACACCCTGCGGTGTCGCCGTTGCCGACTCACCGTTGGAGGCCCTTGAAAAAGCATTCGAAGCCGACAAGACCAGTGCTTTTGGCGGCATCATCACCATGAACAGTGAATGTGACGAACAATTGGCCGCCTACCTGTCGCCCATCTTCTTCGAAGTCCTCGCCGCCCCATCCTTCACACCGGGAGCACTGTCCATACTGGGCAAGAAGAAGAATCTCCGTGTACTGCAAACCGGACCGCTACCACCCTTGTCCGACCGCATGACAGGACGGTTCATCGGCAACGACCTGTTGCTGCAGAACAAGGACAACAAGGTTGTCAAGAAAGAGGATCTCAAGATAGTCACCAAACGGGTGCCGTCGGATTCGGAGATCGGGGACCTGCTGTTCGCGTGGAAGGTGGTGAAACATGTCAAATCGAATGCGATCGTCACTGCCTTCGGACACACTACGTACGGAATCGGCGGCGGTCAGGTTTCCCGCGTCGACGCGACACAGATAGCCATTTCCAAAAGTGGAGGACCAAGGCCCATGGTACTTGCCTCCGATGCCTTCTTCCCGTTCCGCGACAGTATCGATGCATTGCGGGGAAGCGGTGTGACCGCGATCATCCAACCGGGCGGTTCTATCCGGGACCAGGAGGTGATCGCGGCATGCGACGAAGCCGGTATCGCCATGGTGTTCACCGGTATCCGCAGTTTTCTACACGGCTGAGGGAAACAAGGCCAATACCGCGTCCACAATCGCATGGGGCGAAGGGGGCAACTGCATCTCGAGTGTCTTGTTGAACGGCGTCGGAAGCTCTTTTCCGCAGACCCGTGCAACCGGTGCACGAAGGGCAGCGAACGTGGCGGGGTCTTCGACTATCTGGGCAATCACTTCTCCGGCAAAACCACCGAACCCTGGAGCTTCGTGCACCACCACCACCCGTCCGGTCTTCCGCACCGAAGCTAGGATCGTCGCGGTATCCAAGGGTCGCAATGTCCGCAAGTCCACCAGTTCGACACTCACCTCATCGTCCTCGAGAATCTGTGCGGCTTCAAAGGCAGTGAAGACAGTTTTCCCATAGGTCACGATTGTCACATCCGTTCCCTGCCGCTTGATATCGGCTTGACCGATCGGAATCGTATACTCTCCCTCCGGAACAATATCCTCGGTACCATATAGCTTGTGCTCCAGGAATATGACGGGACCGGGATCCCTCACTGCGGATTTGAGCAGTCCCTTGGCGTCGGCGGGTGTTGCGGCATAGATGACTTTCAAGCCGGGAACGTTGGTGAACAACACTTCCAGACTTTGGGTATGCTGGGCAGCCGCACCGGTGCCGGAGCCCATGGGGGTACGATAGACCATGGGTACCGATACTTGTCCTGCGGTCATGAAACTCATCTTGGCCGCATGGTTGATTATCGGGTCGGCCGCCAATGTGGAGAAGTCTCCGTACATGATCTCGACGATGGGACGCATCCCCATCATCGCCGCTCCGACAGCCACACCGACAAGACCTTCCTCGGAGACGGGGGTCTCAATGACTTGCCTGGTGCCGAACCGTTCTATCAAACCCGGAGTCACCTTGAAACACCCGCCATAGCAGCCGACATCCTCTCCAATGACGACAACCTGTTCATCCCTCGCCATCTCCTCGACCATCGCTTCCCGTATGGCTTCGCGATAACTTAACTTCCTCATCGGCTCCCTCCGTCGGCGTACATATAGGAATAGGCTTCATCGAGGGTCAGTTCGTGACGTTGCTTGATGAGATGCTCGGCGATGTCATCGAGGACAGCTTGTTCCTGGACTTCGAGACGCTTGAATTCCTCTTCAGTGAGATGCCCGCGGGATACCATACGGTCCCTCAATATCTTGATGGGGTCCTTTTGACTCCAAACACGTTCTTCTTCCCGGGTCCGATATACCCGCTGGTCATTCTTCGAATGTCCCGAGAACCGATAGGTCTTCGTCTCCAAGAGGTACGGTTTGCCTTCCTTGTGGATGTATGCGGCCGCATCCTGGACTGCGGCATAGACGACCTCGATATCGTTTCCATCGACAGAACTGCTTTCGATACCATATGCGACACCCCGCTTTGCAATGGAGTCGACCGAGACCATCTCGTCTGCACAGGATGACATGCCGTAGAGATTGTGCTCGCAAAGGAACAGGACTGGCAAGCCCCAGATGGAAGCCATGTTCATGGATTCGTGCACAACTCCCCGGTTGCTTGCCCCATCACCGAAGAATGCGACCACCAGATTGGGAGAATCCATCCGTTTCAATTGCAGGGCCATACCGGTGGCAAGTGCGACACCGCTTCCTACGACAGCCGACGAACCTGCGTTGTGGTGTTCCAGGTCGAGCAGGTGCATGGAGCCTCCAAGGCCTTTCGCCAGCCCGTTGGAAAGACCGAAGAACTCTGCCAACATCGCTTCGACCGAAGAACCCTTGGCCAGTGTGTGCCCATGACACCGATGGGTCGTCACAATCCAGTCGTTTGGATCGAGCGCTGGGGATACCCCCGCATGTACCGCTTCCTGGCCTATAGCGAGGTGTGTCGTCCCATGCATCTCGTGTGAGGAGAACAATGCCTCGACCTTCTGCTCGAACAGACGTGAACGGACCATCAGGGAGAGCATGGCCATACCCCGATCGCGATCAAATGCAATCGCCATGAGGAAGCCTCCTATTCGTCTTGCACGAGTACTTGGTCGATATACCCGATATACATGCTGTGGTAATCCTTTTTCGGATAATTGCCGATGATCTTCGGATCGACGAATTGCGAGGGATCGAGCACTGTCTTGGAGGCAATGGTACAACAGAGAACCATATTGGCCTGTTCGAAGGTCACCAGTTCAAGACCCTCGGAAGGTTCGACCACTACGGGTACCAATCCTGTGGCTGCAGCCTTGTCCGTGTCGCGCCCCGAATGGGAACCGCAGAATTGCAGTGCCTTCTTATATTCGGGGGAGAAGAATGAGACGGTATAGCCGTTCGCCTTCTCCAGGAACTCGTACGTATAGCGTGAATCGCGGACAACAATGGCAAATACGGGTTTCGACCACATGATGCCGAAAAATCCCCATGCTGCGGTCATGGTATTCCACGAATCGCCTGTACCGGCGGTTATCAAAAAATTGTCCGTCTCCAAGGTCGAAAACGGATTCAACTCCAATGAAGAGATATCAACTTGTTCAAACATACTTCCCTCCCTGCCTTTTCATATCGTCTGACTTTACTCCCCGACCAAACAATGAGAACGTCGGGAGGGCATGGAAGGAAGCCAAGACGTAACCGTGAATCCAGTATATTAGCCGACGATTGTTCCGTCAATATTCAAATTTGGCAAAACCTCGATATGCAAAGGTGTAGTAAACAAACCGCATCCAATCCCTTGCCATTCTATGTCTTGGGTGCTATAACAGCAACGTATTTGCCCAAAGGCAATTCGTCGCCCGATAAAAAGGAACCTTCCGCCATGTTCAAGCAATTCTCCCAGGATATCAAACTCGAATTCGCAGGGTATAGTACAACTACCCTGATACAAGACCTGCTGGCAGGTCTGACTGTAGCCGCTGTCGCCCTTCCGCTCGCCCTGGCTTTCGGAGTCGGGTCCGGTGCAGATGCCGCAGCCGGACTGGTGACAGCCATCATCGCCGGATTCCTGATCGGTTCCATCGGCGGCTCCTCGTTCCAAATCAGTGGACCGACAGGAGCCATGGCTGCCATTCTCCTGCCACTATCGGCGCGATATGGAGTCGAGGGAGTATTGGCGGCGGGAGCCTTGTCGGGTGTGATCCTCCTGGTCGCCGCCCTTCTCAAGGCAGGACGGATCGTCTCGATCATTCCTTCCGCAGTCATCACCGGCTTCACTTCGGGAATCGCCATTCTCATCGCCTTCGGGCAAATCGACAATTTTTTCGGAACAACATCCCATGGGGAAACCATCATCCAAAAAATCTCCTCCTACGCCGAAATCGGATTCTCACCGCAATGGCAACCGATGTTTTTCGGCCTGCTCGTTCTGGCTGTCATGATCGTTTGGCCAAAGAGATGGGCGGCCAAAGTCCCTTCTTCATTGGTGGGAATCATCATCGCATTGGTTGTCAACATACTCGGCCCCTTCGATGTCGTGGAAGTCGGTGCGATTCCACGATCGCTGCTGCTACCCCACCGGTTCACACTCTCCCTGCTCAACAGTGATATGCTGAATTCCCTGATTGTTCCTGCGATCAGCATCGCAGCGCTTGGCATGATTGAAAGCCTGCTATGTGGGGCTGCCGGGGGGAAAATGAAAAAGGAACGGTTGCAAGCCGATCGGGAACTTATCGCCCAAGGTATCGGCAATATCATCATCCCGTTCTTCGGCGGGGTCCCCGCAACCGCAGCCATTGCACGTACGAGTGTCGCGATCAAGGCCGGGGGAAGGACACGGCTGACCAGTATTTTCCACGCAGTCACACTGATAGCCTCCATGTTCCTGCTTGGACCCATGATGTCCCGGATTCCGTTGGCTGCTCTCGGAGGAGTCCTCATGATGACCTCCTGGCGCATGAACGAATGGGACAGCATACGGAAATTCTTCCACAAGAAGTACAAGACGTCGATCGCACAATTCCTGGTGACCATGATCGCGACAGTCGTCTTTGATTTGACCATCGCTATCCTCATCGGCATTTCACTTTCCATGATCCTTTTCGTAATCCGCAGTTCCTATCTGGAAATTTCGGTGGCAAATATCGACAGCAGGCATGAGAAGGGACGGAACCTTACGCAAAACCTCTCGAATGTAAAACTGGTGTACGTGACCGGACAATTGTTCTTCGGGTCCCAGGACCGCATGGTCACCGCGATAGAGGAAATCTCAGATGCCACCACGATCATCCTATCCATTCGTGGAGTCCCGAGTATCGACCATAGCGCCATGGTCGCACTTGAGGAATTGCACGAATCCCTTGCCGCGAAAAATGTCAAATTGTTGTTCTGTGGACTGCAACCACAGGTGGACAGGCAGTTCCAGCGGGCAGGCTTCAACGAAGCGGTCGGAACGGATGCGATATTCAACAATGCGGTCGAAGCAATCGACTCGATCGCCGTGGTTTAGCGGGTTCCGGATCCGACGCTGTATATATCGTAGGCTTGACACCCCTCTGGTTTTCTTGTTATTCCATAGACGGATCGATTATCGTAAGTCAGAAGGAGATACCATGACATCCATAGCGATTCCGGCTTTAACCAAGGACTTGGTCCGTGTGCTTATCGATGCTGATACCATCCAGCGTCGGGTTGACGAACTCGCCCAACAGATCAACAGGGAATATGCAGGTATCACCGAGAGCCTCATACTCGTGGGAGTATTGAAAGGCTCTTTTATTTTTCTGGCCGATCTGTGCCGCAAACTCAATGTACCGCACGTAGTCGATTTCATCTCCCTCTCAAGTTACGGCGCCTCGTCCCAATCGACGGGAAATGTCCGACTCATCATGGACACCAGGGAGAATCTGGAAGGCCGGCATGTGATGATTATCGAGGATATCCTGGACAGCGGCTTCACCCTCGACTATCTCTGCCGGAACTTTGCCGCACGCAAGCCCGCATCACTCAAGACTGCGGTTTTGCTGGACAAGCCCGACCGCCGCAAGGTCGCGGTCGAACTCGACTATATCGGGTTCCAAATTCCCGATGTCTGGGTCGTAGGCTATGGATTGGATTATGCGGAACGGTACCGGACACTCCCATATATCGCAGAAATGGTGCCTGTCACCGACTAGATAAAAAGGATTTTACATGGATAACAAGTATTACGTAGGGTACGCGTCGATTCACAAGTTGGTGAAGTCGCTGGCGGACCGCCTCATGGCATCGGGTTACGATCCGGATGTTATTGTCGCTATCGGGTCTGGCGGGTTCATCCCTGCCCGTATTCTCAAGACGTATATCAATCGCCCGATCCTTGCGGTCGGTATCTCCTATTACGGTCTTGACCAGAAACACAATACCCATCCGCAGAAGATCCAATGGATCGACGAGACGCAACAACAACTCCGGGGCAAGAAGGTCCTATTGATCGATGAAGTCGATGACACCCGTGCGACGTTGAGCTATTGCATCAAGGAACTGCTGAAAAACGAACCGAAGGAAATCGCTGTCCTGGTGTTGCACAACAAGAACAAACCCAAGGACGCACAATTCCCACCGGACATCACACGCTATTTTGCTGGAAAGGAAATTGACGATCTTTGGATCAAATACCCATGGGATGCCCTCGATATCGATGACCATTCCCACAATGAGCATTTGATGCTCACCGAATATCGCCGTATCGGCAAGGAGTTGGATGTATGAGCGTGACCGCAATTGTTGGAGCCCAGTGGGGCGATGAGGGAAAGGGAAGAGTCGTGGATTATCTTGCCCAGAAGGCCCAGGTGGTCATCAGGTACCAAGGTGGTGACAATGCCGGCCATACGGTCATGAACGACAAGGGCAAATTCGCCCTCCATATCATCCCTTCCGGAATTTTCAATCCCGAGACGCTCTGCCTGGTCGGTGCCGGAACCGTTGTGAACTTCGAGACAATGGCCACGGAATTGGCTTCGATCGCAAAAGCGGGTGTCGATGGCTCGAATCTGTTTATCGACAGGCGTGCCCACCTGATCATGCCATTCCACTGTTTGCTCGATGGTGCCGAAGAGGCAAGCAAGAAAAGCGGATGGGCAGTCGGTACCACCAAACGTGGTGTTGGTCCTTGTTATAGCGACAAAGCGTCCAGGGTCGGTATCAGGGCTTCCGATATCCTTGATCCGGACCGCCTGAGGACAAGATTGGAGATGATGCTCCCCCAAAAGAACAGGCAACTGGCCCACTACGGTTTGGAAGAGGTGCTCGTAGAGGACCTCATGGCCCTTTGTGCGACATGGCGTGAACGATTCGGTTCCCAGATCATCGATACGCTCCCGATCCTTCGCGATGCGATCAAGGGCGGCAAGGAAGTCCTGCTTGAAGGCCAACTTGGAATCATGCGTGACCTGGACTGGGGAATCTATCCGTATACCACGAGCAGCAATCCCACCGCCGGTGGCGCTTGTAGTGGAGCGGGTATTTCCCCCCGGCATATCGACGAAGTAATCGGCGTGGTCAAGGCCTACTCGACTTCTGTGGGTGGAGGCCCCTTCCCAACCGAATTGTTTGATGCGGAGGGAGAGAAGCTTCGGGCTGTCGGACAGGAATTCGGTGCTACGACCGGTCGTCCCAGACGATGCGGTTGGTTCGATGCTGTCGCAGCCTCCTTCTCCTGTTGGATCAACGGATTCACCGGGATCGCAATCACCAAGATCGATATCCTCGATACCTTCGAGACCCTCAAGATTTGTACCGGCTATATGATCGATGGAGAATTGGTGACCGATCTTCCCGATACCAGTGGACAAGAGCAGGCCGAACCGGTCTATGAGGAGATGGCTGGATGGATGACCAGCACCGCTGATGCCAGGACTTGGGACGACTTGCCTCCCAAGGCACAGGCGTATGTCACTCGTCTTGCGGAGCTGACCGGTGCCCCCATCAAATTCATTTCGGTCGGTCCCGAACGCGACCAGATCATAATCTTGTAGGGAGGGCTTTGTGGATACCGACAGTTCCTTCGACCACCATTCCTTCATTTCCCCCTTCACGTGGCGCTACGGCAGCGACGAGATGCGGGGAGTATGGTCGGAATATCACAAGCGATCGATTCTCAGACGGATATGGATCGCATTGGCGAAAGCCGAACGGACTGTCGGATTGGTATCCGATGCCCAAGTCGCCGACCTGGAGGCGCACAAGGACGATATCGATATTGCACGGGCAAGCCAGATCGAGGCGGAGATCCACCACGACCTTATGGCCGAGATCCGGACCTATGCCGAGCAATGCCTGGTGGGAGGAAGTATCATCCACCTCGGGGCAACCAGTATGGATGTCCTGGACAATATGGATGTGATCCGTCAACGTGAAGCCCTGACCATGATCATTGCACAAGCAAAGGATGTGTTGCAGGACTTGGCCAAACGGATTGAGGAGACAGCCGATACTCCCTGTATGGCCTTTACCCACATCCAGCCAGCCGAACCGACAACCATCGGGTATCGTTTGGCCCAGACGGCACAGGACTTGCTTGACGACTTGGAGGATTTGACCAGGCTCCAGACCTCGTTGCGGGGCAAGGGGCTCAAGGGAGCGGTGGGTACCAGCGCTTCCTATCAGGCATTGCTGGAGGGTTCCGGAACCAATTCGATCGAATTGGAAGCCGAGGTGATGCGGGAAATCGGCATCCCTTCCTTCGTCGCCGCCACACAAGTGTATCCCCGCAAGCAGGACTGGCGCCTTGGATCCGCGCTTGCGGGAGTGTGCGCCACTATCGCCAAGTTTGCCTTGGATTTCAGGTTGATGCAGAGTCCACCTATCGGCGAGTGGAGCGAACCGTTCGGAACAAAGCAGGTCGGCTCATCCGCAATGCCTTTCAAACGCAATCCCATCAATGCCGAAAAGATCGACTCGCTGTGCCGCTTCGCGTCCGCCCAGGTGGATGTGCTGTGGCACAATGCCGCCGATACCATCCTGGAACGGACACTCGACGATTCGGCGAACCGCAGGATCGTACTGCCCGAATTGTTCCTTGCGACCGAGGAAGTGTTGCGGACGGCCGGCAAGCTTGTGCGGGGCATGGTATTCCATGAAGTGGGAATCCAGAACAATCTTTCCCGCTATGGTTTGTTCGCTGCCAGTGAGCGGTTGCTGATGGAACTGGGAAGAAGGGGTGCGGACCGACAGGAGATGCATGAGGTGATTCGGGAACACTCCCTCCAAGCGTGGCCACGTGTGCAGCAGGGGCTCCAGAATCCTTTGGCCGAAATGTTGTGCAATGATGCGAGAATCCTTTCCTTCATTCCCCAAGCAGAGATACTGGAACTGTTGGATGCTTCGGAGTATGTGGGCGACGCACCCGTACGTTCCCGAATGATTGCGGATGTGATCAAGGCTGCCCTACACGGGTGAGCTGTTCCATCCGCTCCAAGCCCAGATACAAGATCGTTCAGTTACAGGCTACTAGAAGATGAATGAGAGTCCACCTCGGATCAGCAGATAATAGATGACCATCCTTGGCAACCGCGACAAGGATGCCAGAGCGACCAAGTATGGATTTACCCGCAACATGCCGGCAAGCCAACAGACGGTCGAGTACGGGATCGGAGTCAGTCCCGCGATAACCACAGCCCACACCCCGTACAAGTTGATCAAGCGTTCACCGTCCTTGGAGAACCTCGAAGTGAACATCCTGACAAGCGGCAGGTGTCCCAGCAAACGACCGATCCAATATCCTCCCACTCCCCCCACCGCCGAAGCGATCGACATGGTGAGCAGCAATGGGACGGGATCCCACTCCAACACAAAGGGAAAGATGATATCGACGGTCATGGGAACAATGAACATGTCGGTGAGCATGACAAAAAGTGCGAGACCGGAAAACCCGAGACTGTCGATTACCCATTGTCCGATCGAATGGTAATGGTCCTTGATGAAAAACAGGGCGATCGCATACACGACGAGGAAGAATCCCATGACGGCGATCGCTTTTCCAATCAACTGCCGCCAATCGAGATTCCCCGCATGGTCGAAAACCGAGGAGTCGAGGAAATGCATGCGATTGCTCTTCTCCTCCTTGTCCAGCCTAGACATGCAGGTGCTCCCTATACAGCTCGACCATATGATCCAAGAATTGGTCTTTCTGCATCGAATCGGTTCCCACACCCTGCCACAACGGAGGTTTCCCACCACCTTTGCCCTCGATAAGAAGCAATGGTTTCTGGCGGACTGCTTGGAAAACGGATTGTCCATCCTCAATACCCTTCAATGCCACCAACCAAGCAAGTTTGCCATCTTCCCGCTTTTTGACAGCGCAAAGGGCAAGGGATTCGAATGACAATACCAATTCGGGAAGGACTTTGAATTCATCCTCTGTCCACTGCGCGGCATCGAAAACCACAAGGGGTATCCCGTCGGCATGTCCGGCAGCTTGCAGCTGCTGTTCCAACAACAAGGTCGCTGAACGGGAAACCGCATTCCGGATTTGATGCTTGGCGTCGGTCAACTGCTCCTGCAATGTGGCAACACCTTGCAGGATCGCTTCGGGTGGCACCGACAATCGGCTTCCGATAGCATCGACAATTTCCCGGTTTCGACGGACCATTGCGACACAGCGTTCCCCAGCTGTCCAAAAAGTCCTCACATGACCACGGATCCGTTCCGAACGCAAGAATTGAATAGAAATCAATTCCGAGGAGTCGGCCACGTGTATTCCTCCGCAGGCAATGGTATCGTATGTTCCTATCCGGACAATCCGTACATCTCCGTCGACTTTCACCGGACGACGGAGTCCGAGGGTAGTCGACTCCGCCTGGGATACAACCTGGGCGGTAACCGGAACCGACTTGCGGACAATCGCATTCACCTCGTCCTCCACCAGGTTTATATCGGACTCGGATATAGTGTCGGCTTCGAGTTCAATGCTCATGTCATCGTGACCCAGATGCACCGAGACGGTTCCGATTCCCAACAGTCGATGCAAAGTACCCGAGAGGAGATGCTGTGCCGTGTGTTGTTGCATATAGTCATAGCGATGGTGCCAATCCAAGCCGACAGCGACGGTATCGCCAACCGCAAGGGCAGTCTGCCCCGACACTATGTGCAGCAGCCGTCCCTGGTCGTCCGTCTGTGTATCGGTGACATTCGATTCCCCGAGGGTCCCCCGGTCTCCCGGTTGTCCGCCACCTTCAGGATAGAAGATTGTCCGGTCAAGAATTATCGCGTCGTTTCCTTTCCATTTGACAATTTCTACAACAGTCGCCGTGGAAGTACGCCCATAGGGTTTTTCATAATACAGAGGAGTGGTCGTAAACATATGTAAAGATTATCGCTTTTTCTTGCCAACGTCCATATCATCGGGAATCTCGACCCAGTACCTGGCGACCGGCAGGTGGATCTTGAATCTCATCGCCAACAACCTGATAGTTGTAACTGTTATAGCTGTAACGATAATTTGCAGGGCGAACGGAAGTGTCGTCTTGGACAACAGGACATACAACAATCCACCGATCAGACTGGCCGTCGCATAGAAGTCCGAGGTAAGGACCGCAGGTACCACCCGTACCATGACATCGCGCAAGACTCCTCCGACAACAGCGGAAAAGACTCCAGAAAGGACAATTCCTATGGGACCGGCACCGTACATGAGCCCCTTCGCAGCTCCAAGGGCAGTAAAAACCCCAAGGCCTATGGCATCGCCGATTGCGACAAGATGCCACCGTCCGACGATCTGTGGGGCAAGGAAGAACACCAGGACGCCGGTAACAATGCAAACGATCAAATAACTTTCGTGTTCGTAGGCCGCAACCGGTGTCGCCCCCAACAGGACATCCCTGAAGACACCCCCGCCAACCCCGACGGTGCAGGCGAACACCACGACACCGAGAAAATCGAGCTTGTGCCGGACCCCCCTGACCGCACCTGTTATGGCGAATACACACGTGCCGAGGAGATCGAAGATATACATGATCGTTGAATCCATGATGCAAGAATATCATGTCGGGTGCACTTGTCCAAGCCGCAGCTTACCGCTATCTTTACTATGGTGAATAGAGAAACGAAAGGAGTCATGGATATGTCGCTACTTAAATCGGCTTGGGAAATCGCACTGGAAAGGACTGAGGGAATCGAGGCAGATCCCGAGAAGATCAGACAGGACAATCTGGTCAATGAAGGTCGACGTCTTGCCGGTTCCTACCTGACAGATCCCGAAGCGGATGGAACTTCGGTGGCAAAGTCTTATGCAAGTGCCGCACAAGAAGACAAGCCGTTGCTGAAAAAAGGCCTGGCTTCGACTATCCTCTTGAATGTCGCACTCCCACAATCTCCTGATTTCGAGGAGCGTATCGGCAAGATGCAGCATCTCGCCGAGCTGATCGATGGTGCCGAGAGCGAATCTTCCCAACTGCTCAAGCAGATTGGACAATTCATGGGTAAATACATCGAGGCCCGCGATTCGTTGCTCGAACGGGCGAGACAACAGTACCAACCCATGTTCGAGGACAAGCGGGAACGAATGATGCAAAAGTATGGGAAAGCGACGGGAATGTCCATGGACCAGGATCCCGAGTTCATACAGCTTCTACAGAAAAGCTACAATCAGCTTTCAAGCCAATACCAACAGGTTCTGGACCAGGCAAAGGACCAGCTGCGACAAGATTGGGAACTCACCGACTGACCGAAGGGTGCCAGTACTCTAGGAAGGTATCGATCGGCATAGGTTCGGCCAATAGGAAGCCTTGGGCCTGGTGGCAACCAACCGATAGGAGGAATTTGAGTTGCATCTCGCTTTCCACACCTTCGGCGACGACAATCATACCCAGATCTTCGGCAAGGTTCAGGACGTGACGGATGATTATCTCCGAGCGGCTCTCCGATGCGAAATCCTTGAGGAACAGCCGGTCGATCTTGATAATATCTACCTTCAGGTCCTTCAAGAGGTTGAGAGAGGAATACCCGGTTCCAAAGTCATCGAGGGAGATGGAGAATCCCAGGGCACGCAGTTTTCCGACGGTCTCGATCACCTTGTCGGGATCGTTGGAGAAGGCGGTTTCGGTCAACTCGATCTCAATCAGGTACTTGGGAAGTCCGTATTCGTTCAAGATACCATCATATTTTTCAATGAACTGGTGCGTCATGGCATGTACCCGGGATACGTTCACAGAAATCGGAAGCCTGGGGTATCCCAACTGCTCCCACTGTGTATGCAATTCGCAGACTCTCCGCAACACATAGGTATCCAATTCCCCTATCCTGCTATTCTCTTCGAGCAGAGGTATGAATTCCATCGGAAGTAGAAACCCCCGATCCGGATGGTTCCAGCGAACCAGGGCTTCGGCTCCCGCGACGGTCATGGAATCCACGTGGAATTTGGGTTGGAGATATACTTCGAACTCATTCGCAGCCAAGGCCGCCGAAAAATGACCTTCCAACTCCTGTTGACGTTGCATTGCCATATGCAAGGTTTCGTCGTAATACGCATACGTTGAAATACGTGAAGCCTTCACCGACTCGAGCGCCAGCTGCGCCTTGTCATGGATCGCCTCGAGGGTCGAGTCGTGTTCTCCGATGGGGTACACCCCACACGAATAGGTCAGTGAAATGGTTCCATACGCCGCTATCATCCCGTTTCCAGAGATGGTGTCGAGCTTGCCCAACAATCCCGATATGCGTTTGCCGATATTTCCTTCCGCCCTGAGCAGAAGTGCGAACCGGTCGTTCACCACACGAACCACATACTCGTCCGGATTTACAAGAGAACCCAGGACATGGGCCATTTCCCGAAGAATATAATTGCCGGCCATATAACCGGCCATGCTGTTCACGAGTTTGAATCGGTCTATATCGACCAGAACATACCAATAGTTTTTTCTAGCGAGATCCTTCAAACGGTTGCGGGTCTCGAACTTGAGACGCTTCCAAGTTCCAAGCGAAGTCAGGTCATCGTTGAAGGCAATCCGTTCCATCAGCTCTTGTCGCCGTTCTCGGAATATGACGAATACGACCAACAATAGGAGCAACAGTGCGAGCACGGAGAGCGAGGTGATTCCGGTTATCCTAATAACCGACGAGACCTTTCCCATCATCAATGTTTCAGAGATAACGGAAATTACATACCAATCATTTACTCCCAACGGGCGATAATCGACAAATCTCTTGGATTCGCCATTGCCCAATTGGATCATACCGCTCTCATTCCGACGCATGGAGGCAGCCAAGGTCCGCAATCTGTTGTCACGGGAAAATAGAGGGAGATTGTCATAGGGAACATCTGTTGAGAACAGTTCCCAATCGGGGCTGTTGTTTGAAAGCACCACTTCCCCAGTATTCCTGACAACATAGGCGTACCCGCTTGCACCATATGTGGTTACCTGGAGCATTTCCGCGAAAGTCGATACTTCGCGTACACCCCGTAGCACACCCACAATGTTGCCTTCACGGAATATGGGAACGGCAACCACTATTATGGGAATCGTCGGATCCAGGGAAAAATCCAGGACTTCGGAGACGACCGACTCCCCGAGGAGAGCCTGCCGCAAGTACTCCCGGTATCCGATATTGTTGCTGATACCATCGGAATTTTCACTCGAACCGTCGGGAAGCACGACACCGATACGCAGATATCTTCCATCGTCCACTTCTGTCTTCAATATCCCTATCACCTCCGGGTCCTGTATATTCTCATACCGGCCGATAAAGGCTGCTTGGAATTGCAGCAAGTTGATTTGACTGTGTATCATGGAACTCAAGCGGGCAACGCTTTGGGTGGCGATTTCATTGAGGACAACGCGTGCATCTTCGGCAACCAGTCGGTTGACGGTCCTCACCATCACATAACCGGTCAACGTCAATAGTATGGAGAGAAGGAGGAATAATCCCAACAGGAAAAACCTTCTACTGGCGTTGTACAAAATGTAGTACAAACATGAATATGCAACGCCTGCCCTAATCTATAAACTGAAAAGAATTGTCGGGTCAGGAGCTGTCAAACAAT